>CAUZVF010000880.1:0-3443 GCA_963582955.1 Planctomycetota bacterium | reverse complement strand
GTTCGTTTTCGGATTCCGTTACGCTCCCGTCAATTTCCTTCGCCATGATGTGTCCCTACTGCTCCTAAGTTGTCAATCAAGTCCGCTGGCAAATCACATTCCCCATGCGAGATCCCTGCGGAATTCCCACCAAGAATTAACCCTGACGCGGCGATGCCGCAACCAAAGTCGCCTTTCGCTCCGCGAAAGATGCGCTACTTTCGCGGAGCGAAAGGCGACAGTAAACATGCACGTAGCTGGCGCGAATGTCTCGGTGAAAGACTCTAAAACGCCATCACAAAAACGGCAAGACCTGAAATCGTGGTACTCGAAATCAACG
The DNA here is from genome assembly GCA_963582955.1 of Planctomycetota bacterium. Lineage (GTDB taxonomy): Bacteria > Planctomycetota > Planctomycetia > Planctomycetales > Planctomycetaceae > CAUZVF01. Next base: position 3,124 of record CAUZVF010000880.1, on the reverse strand, counting down.
ATTTCCACCAATTCTGAAACTTGACGAAATGATTCGACTCAAAGCCTCAATCAATGACGTCGTTTTGCTCGATCAACTCACCGCATTTCGTGCATCGCCAAGTGTATGTTGACGGGACAGAATTGTAGAGCCGCAGGAAGCCGAGAGAAATGACCGAAAGCAAGATTGCAAGGATCGCCGCCGAAATTCGTTCTCCATGCCGTTCATTTTCCATCAAACTGGCGTCGACGGGGGCCGAGCACCAGGGGCACTACACTCTCATTGTTTTCGGTTCGACCATTGTTCTTCGCTAACATTCTACGCACGCACAAATGGGCCCAGCGGTTTTGTGGCGGATTCGATGAAGCCTTCGGATAGGACTTCGCCGATTTCGATGGCGGCTTGGAGGACTTCGTCTCGGGTGACATCGAGGTGTGTGCAAGCTCGCATCTTGTGAGGGCCGGAGGCTCCGATTTTGATGCCTCGTTCTTTTAGCTTGTTGTGGAGTTGGCTGGCGAAGCCTAACTCGGCGTCGATTGTGAAGAAGACGAGGTTTGTTTTGACGTCGTTGGGTTCGATGTTGACTCCGTCGATCTTGGCGATGGCTTCGGCGAAGGCTTGAGCATTGTCGTGGTCTTCTTGCATGCGGTCGATGTTGTTCTCCAGGGCGTAGACGGCCGTGGCGGCGACGATGCCGGCTTGACGAAGGGCTCCGCCGAAAAGTTTACGCAGACGTCGGGCGCGTCGGATGTCTTCGGCCGATCCGACGAGCACCGAACCCATCGGGCAACCCAGTCCTTTCGAGAAACAGATTGAAATCGTGTCGATGTGCCGGACGATGTCGGCCACCGATTCTCCGGACGCGACAACGGCGTTGAATAGGCGGGCTCCATCGAGGTGCGTTTTCAGACCGTGATCATGAGCCCACTCGCAGACGCGGTTGATTTGGTCCAGCGGGTAAGCTCGGCCGCCGCCCGCGTTAGTGGTGTTTTCGAGACAGACCAGCCGAGTACGACACAGGTGCTGGTCGTCGGCGCGGACTTTTCCGATCAAGTCCGACACGTCCAACATTCCGTGTTGAACCGAAACCGTCCGGCAGGAAACTCCGCTGAGCCACGCGGGGGCTCCGGCTTCGAAATTGGCGATGTGGCCGGTGCTGGCGATCAGAAGTTCGTCGCCGGGCCGGCAGTGAGTGGCCACGCCCATCTGATTCGACTGTGTGCCCGAGCAAGCATAGACGGCGGATTCTTTATCCAGCATCTCGGCAATCATCGATTCGAGCCGGTTGACGGTGGGATCTTCGCCGTTCATGTCGTCGCCGAGTTCCGCGTTGACGATGGCTTCCAGCATGCCCGGAGTTGGTTTCGTTACCGTGTCGCTGTACATGTTGATTCGATAGTTGGCCATTAACAGTCCACTCCCCTGCCCTGCCCTGTTGATTTTGTGATTGCGGTTTGTTTTCTGGTTGTTCAATTTAGTGACCGCAACGGTCGGTCGCAATCAGTAGGGCGTTTCGGCTCTTTACGGCACGCGCGGCCGGTCGTAGCATGATCAACCACGTATGAAACGAAATACTTACCGCGGGCGTCGGTCGCAATCCATAATCGTTTGACGGCGAGCCGAAGGCGACTGCGTTTCAGTGCGTCGCAGTCGCCTTTGGCTTGCCGTTAAACGAAATTCGCGCACGTCGTGCAAGCTCTCAATATTTTTGCAGATCAGTATGTGGGTTGAGATCATGAGCGATTCAGGAATCAACATCACGATCATCGATTGTGCCCAAGACGATGCCGAAGCGTTGTTGAGCGAGCTGCGTCAGAAGCTGAGTCCTCGTGGAGACATTGTTTCCGAGGCGGGACGCCAGCGAACGATCGAATTGTTCGGCGAGCCGCTCTCGCCGCAACAAGTGGTCGAGCGGATTTGTGGTGACGTGCGGCGGGACGGCTTGGCGGCGTTGTTGGATTACACGACGAAACTCGACAAGGCCGAGTTGACTGGCGAGACGATGCGGGTCTCGGACGAAGAGTTGCAGCAAGCTCACGAATCGGCCGATGCTCAATTCCTGGCCACGATCCGGCGAATTCGAGACAACATTGCCGAGTTTCAGACGGCCGTGTTGAACTCTGATGTCTCGGTCGTGCGTGAAGATGGAGATTCGCGTGTCGAATTGCGACAGCGATATCTGCCGTTGCAGCGGGTTGGTATTTGTGTGCCGGGCGGCGCGGCGGCGTATCCGTCGACGGTGTTGATGACGGCCGTGCCGGCTCAAACGGCTGGTGTGCCGGAAATCGCCATCGTTGTGCCTCCGACGGAATTTGGCGGCTACAACACCGATCTGCTGGCGGTTTGCCACGAGCTTGATATTCGAGAAGTCTACCGCATCGGCGGAGCGCAAGCGGTGGCCGCGTTGGCATACGGTGTTCAGGGCATCTCACGCGTCGACAAGATTGTTGGGCCGGGAAATTTGTTCGTTGCGCTCGCGAAGAGGCACGTCTTCGGAGAAGTCGACATTGACAGCATCGCAGGTCCCAGTGAGGTTGTTGTCGTGGCTGACGAATCCGCGCGGGCCGACTTTGTGGCCAGCGATCTGATTTCTCAGGCCGAACACAGTCCGGGATCGGGAGTGTTGATTACGTGGCACGCTCCGTTGGCCGAAGACGTGAAACAAGAACTCGACAAGCAACTCGCGCGATTGCCACGCGGCGAATTAGCTCGGACCAGTCTCGAAGATTATGGAGCGTTGATCGTCGCCGGCGATGCCAACGAAGCCGCGCGGCTGACCGATTTGTTGGCGCCCGAGCATCTTCACATCTCGATGGCCGAGCCGTACCGGATGCTGAAAATGGTCCAAAACGCGGGTGCGATCTTTTTAGGGCATGAAACACCGGTCGCCCTGGGTGATTATGTCGCCGGCCCGTCGCACGTCCTTCCCACCGGCGGGACGGCTCGGTTTGCCAACGGATTGTGCGCGAACGATTTCCTGAAACGCTCGTCGGTCATTTCTTACAACGAATCGGCGTTGGCTGCCGGTGCGGACGATGTGCGACTGATGGCTGAGAAAGAAGGACTGACGGCGCACAGTGCCAGCGTTGATATTCGGTTGGCGTAGAAACTGAGCAACAGTTGATTCCCCAAAAAACTATTTGGA
>CAUZVF010000879.1:0-3453 GCA_963582955.1 Planctomycetota bacterium | reverse complement strand
GGGCCCTCGGACGCCCTCTCCGTTTTTTTGTGGCTGTTTCATTCAGTTTTGTCGGTTTTTCTGAATATTCCAGCGATCCGAACCCGATTCAATGAAAGGGGTTCCACGGTTTATTGACCAGGAAAAACTGAATGAGCAAAGGGTCTCAACACAGTTCCGTCGCCGGACGGCTGCAAACCCAGTTGAATCGTAGAGTGTCACCGGCCTCGTTGGCGGTATTCCGTATCGGATTCGGAACGATCTTGGTGTGGCATCTCGCGAAACTGCTATGGCCACACCCTTGGGGAACCAAGCTCGCGTTTCAATATCTTGAGCCCGCTTGGCTTTGTCCGTATATCGGATTTGAATGGATTCGCGCGTGGCCCGAGCCGTTTCTATCAATCCACGTTTGGGTCACAATGCTGGCCGCCGCCGGAGTGGCGATCGGCTGCTGCTACCGTTTTTGTACGTCAGTCTTTTGCGCTGGATACACCTACCTCTTCTTACTTGAGTCGGCCGACTACAACAATCATTACTACTTGATCTGTCTGGTTGCCTTTTTACTGATCTGGATGCCGGCCAACCATTCGTGGTCATTCGATGTTTGGTGGCGGAATCGCAAGACGGAAATTCGAAAGTCTCAAGACACCAAGATTCCGTTCTGGCCGATCTTCTTGCTGCGCTCGCAGTTGTTCGTGCTTTACATCTTTGGTGCGGTGGCCAAGTTGAGCGCAGACTGGCTGACAGGCCTACCCATGTTCGCACCCGCCACGATGATGCACGCGTCTTTGGTGAACGGAGGGTGGTTGCCGTCGTTCATCGGAGTTCCGCAAATCGCATTGTTTCTGGCTTGGGGCGGCTTGATTTTTGATTTCTTGATCGGGTTTATGTTGCTAATCCCCCGCACGCGATTGATCGGTCTCGTGTGCATGTTCTTCTTTCACTTCTCAAATAACTTCTTGTTTTCGATTGGAATCTTTCCGGTCCTCGCCTTTACTTCCTCATTGATTTTCTTTCCGGCCGATTGGCCGCTATTAGCCGCCCGCTGGCCGCGGCGTCCCCGATGGAACTGGCGCACTCTGCTGGGAATGCAGCCACGGCAACCTTGCAAGATGTCCGCGCAGGATGAATTGCGGCCGCTCAAACCAGCCGTACTATTCTTCGTGGTCGGCTGGTTGACGGTCCAAGTGTTGTTTCCACTACGACATTATATGATCCACGCGGATGCGAACTGGACCGAGGAAGGGCAACGCTTCGCCTGGAGAATGATGCTGCGGATGAAGGCTCCCGGACATATCGTTTACTACGTGCAGGACGACCAAGTCCAAGTCCGCCGCAACAATCGACCCGAGATCAATTGGGACAATTGGCCGTTCGAAGGTGCCGGAGCGATGCATGTTCCAATTATCAGTTCGCGATTCTCTTGGGAAGATCACCGCGGACTGACAGTGCTCTTCGAACCATGCCTGGGCCGCAGAATCATCTTTGCCGTCGATGGTGATCCCAAGAAGGCTGCCGCCAGCATCCGCCGCAAGTGGCAATCGACCTTCGGTCGTGCGCCAGATTCGATTCAATTGACGGTCAGTCTGCCGTCTGCCGTCGCTGAAATGCGCCGTGATGTACCCTCCGACGACGACGAAACGCGGGATCGGCTGGACAAGATTGAGCAACTCGCACAACTTGAGACGACCGGTTTTGGTGAGGAAAGTCGCAGGCAGCACAATCTCACGGATACCGTCGAGCTGATGCTTCGAAACGAAACGACTGAAGTGTCGCCGTTGCGTCAGGTTCATCCCTTCGCGCTACAGGGCGGTTTGCCACCTGTGCGGCGGTTGCTAGTTGTCAACGACCGGCAGTTGACTCATGGGGATCAATCATCCGAACTCGGTCGACTGACGAACGGTTCCCCGTATCTGATTTGGTTGGACCTCGAGCAAATGCGGCCGCGTGACTGGCGACATCTTCCACAGCAGTTCGTCGTATACGAGCGCGGTGAATTAGGTATCATTTGGAATCACTTCCGCGAGCTAAATTGGCAGCAGACCAAGCGCTTGGCCAATCGTCCGCACATGATTTGGCTGTACGCTCAGCGCATCGCTGACCAATGGAATGAATCGACCGGTCGCAAACCGGCCGTCCGTGCGAGCACCCAAGTGGTGTTGAACTATCGATCGCCACAACCGATCGTCGACCCAGACTGTGATCTGACAGAAGTCGACTATTCATTATTCGGACACAACGATTGGATCACCAAGGTCAACGGTCAAATGCCTCAGTGGCATGACATGCGTCCCGTTGTGCAATCAGCCGAAATGTCATCGCCGAAGCTTCAGATGGCGGTCAAGGACGAACACTCATTGCGCAAACGACGATGACGTCGTGCCGCGGATTCCTGGTGCCGACTCTCCAAACAGGCTCGCGATGTGTGCGCATCCATGTTGGTTTCCGTCCTTCGCAATTCTCATGAACGCGACTTTTTTGAATTGCTCTTCTTCTTGAATTTCGGATCGGGTTTTGGTTGTGGCTTCGCAAGCACAATTGGCTTGATGCCAGTCCCACCGAAGCCCTTCATCGGAGTACCGTCTTGGTTCAGTTTGCCACACGACCACAACAGGCCGCGTGAGACAAGTCCCAACCAGATTTCGTTGTTCATCGTTGAGTTGTGATGGCCGAGCGACGTACCGAACACGCGAGCGTTTCCGAACTTGTTCGTCCAGATTATCGTGTGGTCTTTCTTTGTGTCCTTTCCATACGCCTGCGCGAGCGGCGTGCAGTTGGGCCAGACTTTTTCGATCTTGTAGAGTTCTCCGTTGGGCGATTTCCACTCTTTGGGGAAGCCTTGCATCACCGGATGCTCGGCATTCAAATTCTTGACCAGAACAGCGCGATGCTTTTCATGACTGCGTGACGTGACGCCGATCAACTCGCGCCACGATTCCGCGGCGATCGGCGCCGTTCGGTAACTGTGCAACGAGCAATGGATGAACACTGCCGCGACGCCGGCGTGATGAGCGGCCGTGATTCCGCGGACGAAATCGTCGTCTTTAACTCCGCCAAAACATTCGTTGTGGACGATCACGTCGTAGCCTTTGGCCCAGTCTGTTTTCTTGTAGACCGAAACTTGGTGGGCACGGGCCGTTCCGCCTTCGTGGACGATGTCCCACGCGATACTGGCCCGCTGGCTGATTCCTTTGGTGATGATCAGTTTCTGGTTTTCGTAATCGTGACAGCAACCGCCCGTGATCAGCAGCCCTTTCAGTTTCGGCCGAGTTACCTCTTCAGCGGAAGACGACGGGGAATACGTGGCCAACAACAAGGCAGTCAACGCCAGTGAAGTAATATTCATACCGTACATACCATGTCTCCAACGGTCATTAAGATTGGGCTTTGTCGGAAAAGGGGTCTGACCCTTTCCAAGCAAGCCGATTTGTAAACGTCTTTTCCTATCCACAAGAGGGTCAGACCCCTTTTCCG
>CAUZVF010000878.1:0-3456 GCA_963582955.1 Planctomycetota bacterium | reverse complement strand
CGGCGCAAGGAAGAAACATCCGGGCGTCAGCGCCTTTTCAACGGCATTCGCCACCGCTGCAACTGTCAAAGCGGTCAAGTCGCCGCCTGATCACGACATTGAGCGGACCGACTCCCGTGTGATCGGCTTTCCAGTTGGGTTGTCGTCTGGCATTCACAGTCATCCTGGGCGAAGCCGTGATCAGCGTCCACTGTCACGTTTTCAGTTGTTCTAACCGCTCACTTGTTGCATCCCAGAGCGACAGCCGAGCCCCCAAGGCCTCGATGGCCGCTCCAGCAGCTTCCTCGCCGCGAGCGGGGTCGTCGCCGAATATACGAGTGAGCAGCCGTTCGGCCAGCGGCCCGTGACGTTCACGATCTGTTTCGACGTGCCTGCGCAGATAGTTGAGAAGCTGATTGCACCGTAACCCTTTCGAGTCTAACTGCTCAACCATTCGCACGAACATCTGAGGTATTAAATCCTCCCGACCGTGAAAGAACACTGCCACACGGACGTTGAGAGGACGCTGTAGCAATTGCAAGGTCACGCGTGTGAAACTCAGGGCTTCTTCAGGCAAGCCCGACGCGTGCAGCGACCGCTCCAACGACTGGCCCTGCTTCAGGTGCAGCAGCAGCCGGTTCATCGGCTCCGTGTCGCATTCGGCCTCCTGCATCGCGTCTAAATAAAGTTCGAAGTGACTGGCGTACCGTCCCTCGTCCAACTCATCCGTTTCCTCGTCCAGGACAATTTCGTTGATGAGTCGAGCGGCTTCGGAGTCATCAGGAGGAATCCAGGGAACCTGCACGCACGTCAGATCTTGTTGCAGACTCTTAAGCAGCGACATGAAATCCCAAACGGCGACAACGTGCCTCTCCATGAAAACGCGCAGCGCGTCGGGCGTTTGGATCTGTGCGTAAAGCGGGTGGTCGTTCAGCGCTCGCTTTAGTTGATCAATCTGCTCATCCAAATGCGTTGGCACAGATTTTACCCCGACTCCTGCCTTGCCTCAGGCTTGTTCTTGACCCTCGACAGTTCTGAACCGAGTCCGCTAATTTGTCCTAGTTGATGACGTGAAACCAGGCGGAGATGCCGCATCGACGGCGCCTAATCTTCAGCAAACGGATCGTAGTCCTCTTCGAAGCCAGCTTGGTGCAAGGCGCTAAGCGCCTCTTCAGCAACTTTACGGACACCACCGTCTTCATCCTTCAGAGCCTGTTGAAGAAGCGCTTTGGACTTTGGCGTGCGGAGTTTTCCGATCGCCTCGGCTGCTGCGGCCCGCACCCGGTTTTTTTCATCGGATTGAATTGTTTCAGCCAATGCGTCGAAAGCTTCGGTCATCGCCAAGTCCCCCAATCCTTTGACAGCCCATAGGCGTGCCAGCCACTGTCGGTCCGATCGAAGAATCTGCAGCAATGGATCAAGGGCTCTTGGGTCGCGAGTCAAACCGAGCACGCGCGCCGCGGGTGAGCGCGTTAGGGGAGCTGGATGGTTCAAGAGTTCGAGCAGTTGTTCGACACCGTTGTTGCAAACCACGTCGATCATCGACAGCAGCCCACGTTCGGCCAGGTTGCGCACGGTGTTGACACTGTCGGACAGCGCTGAGATCAGCGCCGACACCGCAGCAGCGGTTTGCAGTTGTCCGAGGCCAATGGCGGCCAGGCTACGAAGGGTTGGATCCTCGGATGTCATCAGTTCCAGCAGTAACGATCCAGCCCGCTCATTCGTCGAGCGCCCCACAGCAATGGCGGCTGCTTCACGCACGTTACCTTTCGTCGAAGTCCGTCCCTCTCCAGACGTGCCGGCCTGAACGAGTTCGATGAGTCGATCGAACACGGAAGCATCCGTCGATTCGGCAGCCGTCTCGAACGCTGCTTCTCGAATCTTGGGATCGTCACTGGTCAGAGCGTTGATGATCGAGTCCATGGGATCAACACTACATCATCCGCTTGAAAATCCGCTCCGCTTGCTCTTTGGTGAGCCCCAGCGAATGCCGAGCCAGGGGGCCACCGTCATCGAGAACCGGCTCCTGTTGGTCGAGAGTGGGCGCGTCTTTGATCTGCAGGAACAGCCCGGTGTAGATCGTGTCGTCCCACATCAAGGCTTTCTCGCAAGCGGACTTCCAGTCGCTGGTGTCGTGGCCCTCATCTTCGAGCTTCTTGATCCGCTCACGGAAAAAGGGATAGTCGTTGTCATGATTGTAGGTGACACAGGGGCTGAAGATGTCAATCAGAGCAAATCCCTTGTGCTGAATCGCCTGCTGTATGAGTTCGATCAGATGCTTGCCGTGGCCGCTGAAGCCGCGGGCGACAAACGTGGCCCCGTTCATGATCGCCGCCGTAATCGGATTGACCGGCTTTTCCACACTGCCGAACGGGGTGCTCTTGGTCTTCATCCCCTGGCAACTGGTGGGGGAAACCTGACCGGTGGTCAAACCGTAAATCTGGTTGTTCATCACGATGTAGGTCAGGTCGACGTTGCGGCGTGCCGTGTGCGTGAAATGGTTCCCACCAATGCCGTAGCCATCGCCGTCGCCGCCGGTGACGATCACGGTCAGTTCGTGATTGGCCAATTGGGCGCCCGTCGCCACGGCCAGTGACCGGCCATGCAGGGTGTGCATCCCGTAGGCGTTGAAGTATCCGGGAAAGTTGGAGGAACAGCCGATGCCGCTGACGGTGAGGATTTCATGCGGCCGCAGCCCCAGCTCCGCGCAGGCTTTCTGAACGCAGCTCAATACTCCGAAGTCGCCACAGCCCGCACACCAGTCCGGGTCTATTGGGCCCTTAAAGTCCTTCGGTTTGAGTGGAACGACCGGTTGGTCTTCGCCAACGTCTTGAATGCTTGTTCCTGCGGCCATGGGATCTCCTGTTGGTCTTGTGTTGGTCTTGTTTCGACCAGAATTTGTTTTGTTTAAACCATGATTTCCTGAACGGGGACCGAACGGTCCGTCTTGCCGGCGAGCTGCTCCAGCACACCGTTGACGATATGGTGAGGCATGAACGGCTCCCCATCGTACTTGCGGATGTGCCCATCGATGGAAAGCCCGGTTTCACTACGCAGATAACGGTAGAATTGGCCGGAAAAGTTGTTCTCGACAATAATGGTTCGCTTCGCACGGGAGACGATGTCGGTTATGGCCTCGGCGTGTAAAGGAACGATCCATTTGATTTGCAGGTGATTGGCTGTCGTTCCTTCCGCCTTCAACTGCTCCACAGCTTCCTTGATCACCCCGTAGGTGGAGCCCCAGCCGATGAGCGTGACCTCGGCATCCTGCGGGCCTTCCAACTCGGGGGGCGGCACCTCCTGGGCGACGGTTTGGAATTTGCGAGCCCGTTTCTCCACCATCTTGCGTCGCTTGTGGGGGTTGGTGAACTCGTCGCTGATGAGAATCCCGTCCTCGTCGTGCTCGTCGCTGGCGACCACGTGCACATAACCCTCCAGGCCCGGCAGGGCGCGCGGCGAGATCCCGCTTTCGGTGTC
>CAUZVF010000877.1:0-3461 GCA_963582955.1 Planctomycetota bacterium | reverse complement strand
CGAAGAAGGAATCAGCAACGTCGTTCAACTTGTTTGGCTTCGTGAAGACGGCACCGCCGCAAACACCCTGACACGATGATGTGCCGGGAGATTCACTCGGACAGTGCCGGTTGTTTTCTGGCGACGGTTGATCGCAGCAACGAGCCGTTCCGTGAACCGGGCACGCCTCACAAGATGGTTGTTCCGCCAGGCAGCATTCAGTGGCATGGCACACACCATTGCCGCACCACATCGGACAGGCAATGATCGCCGCGATCAGAACAACCGAAACCGTTCGAGCAAACATTAAGAGATTCCTCAATTCACTCATCAATCATACGCCGCAGCCGAAGCAGAGGCAATTGGAAAGTCGGATAGTCGAGAGACCAGAGACGGGAGACGAGAGTTTCCGGCTCTGTTCTCGCAGCTCTCGATTGTCACTCTTGTCTCTGGACACTGGACTCTCGACCCTTGACCCTCAGACTACCAATTAGAAGCTGCCCTTCGATCACTGCCGATGATGTCTGTAGCTCTCGCATCGAATTCAAATACGACAAGTTGACCTGCACATAAGTTTGTTGAGCCGTCAGTAATGTGAGGTATTTCACTTGTCCCTTCTCGTACCCATTCGTCACAAGCGTGAGTGACTTCTTGGCTCGTGGGATCATTCGCTTCTGGTATCGACCGACCTGATGGCGAGCGTTTGCGTAGCGTCGATACGCCACGGCGAGCCGGTCTTGGAGGTCGAGTTCAATGCGTTGGACTTCTTTCTTGGCGGCGATCCATTTAGATTCCGCGGCCCAAATGTTGCCTTGGTTCTTATTGAAGATTGGAATCGGAATTCCCACTTGCACGTTGGCCACGTCGTCTTTTGTGAAATTGTGATATCGGGCACTGACGAACAGTTCAATGTTGGGAATCGGCTCTTTCTTCGCCCGACAAATGACAATTCTCGCCCGTTCCACGCGTGTCCGTGACGCATTCAATTCGGGATTGTTATTCAGGACCATCGAATAGCAGCTATCCCAATTGAAACTCGACACATTCGAGTCAATCTCGCCGGCAAGAGGCGACATCCGCATGGAGGGCGTTCCCAAGACGGCCATCAGACGACGCCACGCTGCAACATGTTGGTTACGAGCATTGTCGTACAAGATGTACGATTCGTCGGCTCTGATTTCTGCTTGCAAGAGATCGTTCTCGGTTCCGAGCCGTCCTGCCAACAGTGTCTCGGTCGCCTTCACAAGCTGATCGCCGATACGGGTGAGTTCCTTTGTCAATTCAACTCGCTGCTGAGCAATCAGCGTATCGTAGAACCGCACCCGCACATCGCTGAGTACTCGTTGTTCCTGAGCATGAAACCGAAAGTGTGCCTCATCGATTTCCTTCCCGGCAATTTGTTGATCGAGTTTTAACTTTCCAGCGGTGATGAAACGTTGGCTGATGAAGCCTCCTTGCTGCCCGGCGGTATCACGAATCCCCATTTCGACGCCGTGATAACCGACCACCGGATTCGGATACAACCCGGCCTGAAGCTGCCGCCCCCGCGCCACGTCAATCCGAGCCGCCGCAGCCGCCAACGTCGGGTTGTTTTGAAATGCGATGCTCTCGAGGTCGGACAACGAGAATGGCCGTGCCGGCGTTTCGTTAGCAGCCGTAGCTTCGGCCAGACCGTGGTGGTCAGCGTTTCCATCGGAACGATCATCCTGCCCACTCGCGAGAGCAGGCGTCAGCGCGAACAGACAGAAAATGGGTGCCCTGTAACGCACAATTGAGGCGTCCTTGCCTTGTGGTCAGAACGGGTCGGCCGAAATAGCGCAATACACGCTCCCGTGATCTTTATCGACTCTCCTAGACCGCAGAATCCGGCTCAACCGGCATTGCCGAATCGTGTTGCCTAATCAGAATATCTTCACAACGATTCTGCCTCTCGTTCCCAAGCTCAGTTTGGGAACGAGAGTATTCGCAATTGAACGCATCTACGTCAAAGCGAATCGATGAATCGACTCAGAGCTTCGAAGTACTCGCCGGTTTGGGAATCATTGTGGTCGGTGCCGTCGAGTTTGAAGAAAGTCTTGGGTTCGTTTGCGGCTTCGAACAGGCTTTGTCCGTGCGCGAACGGGATGACGGTGTCGGAATCGCCGTGGCTGATCAGCAGCGGGCCACTGTAGTCAGCGATGATGCCATGCGAATTCAGTTTGTTCCGCATGACGGCGTGGACCATCCATTTGGGATACATTTCCTCGGCGACGTCACGCAGCGAAGTAAAAGTGCTCTCTAAGATCAGACCGCGTGCTCCGTCGCTGGCGGCCAGATCGACCATGACTCCGCCACCGAGAGAGCGTCCTAACAGAACGATATCCGTCGATTCGATCTGTTCACGCTCGGCCAACCACGTTCGCGCGGCCCGTGCGTCCAAAAGGACTCCTTTGACGGTAGGCGTTCCCTTACTTTGGCCGTAGCCACGGTAATCGAATATCAAGACCGACAGTTGCAGTTGTTCGTTGAGTAATTTCAAAACCGGCGCGCGACCAGCGAGGTTACCGGCATTTCCGTGTGCAAACAGCACGACCGCGCGAGCCTCGGGATGCCGGCAATACCAACCGTGCAACTTGACGTTGTCTTCGGTCGTAAACCAGCAATCCTCGAAATCCAAGTCAGGCGGCGTCCAATTCCCCTGCGGGTACTTCGAAGGAAAAAACGTCAGCATTTCATCAAGCGACCGCACTGTGAGTTTCTCCGCTCCATTGTTAAGTTTTGGTTGAATTATCACTGCGTCGACACGCATCGCTGGGTTCGCCACCGATACCGGCTTTGCATGTTGCACCACCTCGAACGGCGGAGACAGTTCGTTGAGCCCAGTTGTTGGACGGGTCGGTTGCAGAGCGACTTGATCGGTGTTCGTGATGTCGGTCGGATCAAACAGCGTCGTTGCACGCCCCGTTGTCACGTCAAACAAGACAATGAATTTATTATCGTACCGTGTGACAATTTGGTTCGCATTCAACCATTTCACACGTTGAATTGGACCACGCGCGATAATCCGAGACATGTGGGATTCAGGATCATAAATCTGCAATCGCACTTGAGATTGCGAGTTTGGAGCTAGGAAACAAATCCCCGATTCATTCCAATCGAAGTCACCCATTATCCAATCCGAGTCACCCATTAAGTCGTCGATTTCGAGTAACTGTGAAACTTGCAGCGTATCGAGATCAAGCGAGTGCAACCCGGAATTCAGAAGGAAGCCCAGGAGTCGGCCATCAGGTGACGGCGTGATCGCAGTGACGATGTTGGGGTTGTTGCTTAATGAACCCGTCTTGATTCTGAAGAGGACGCGTTCTTTTCGAGTGGCAAGTGACGTTTCACAGAGCAGTGAAACTTTGCGGCTAGCTTTTAACTTTGAGTAAAAGAGCTTCGTTCCATCACGGCTCCAAAGCCATTCCCCGTAGTAGATTCCTCTTGCAATCTCGGATGATGTA
>CAUZVF010000876.1:0-3462 GCA_963582955.1 Planctomycetota bacterium | reverse complement strand
CCAAATGAAGGTCACTTTGAGTGCGAGCACATCGTCGGCCAGATCGAGACGTTTCCGTTCGTTGGGTTTCAGTTTGCGGCCCCATAAACCGTTACTGGGACCAGCGACGTGCAACGATTCTCGCCAAGACGGATCCTCACCACGGCGCCAGTTACCGGATAGCTTTAACGTCGCTTGCACCGTGCGTCCGTCGCGTTCGACTTTCAGTGGCAGAGTGCTTTCGTTCGCTTTCAATTCCAACACGCGGGAAAAATCCGCCAGTGAAAGAATCCGCTGGCCATCGGCCGACAGCAGTGTGTCACCCTTCTGAATTCCAGCCGCGGAAGCCGGTGAGTTCGCCTTCACCGTCCGCACGATATTGTGCCGTTTCGGGTCAACGTCAATCCCAACGTTGGCCGGAGTGGGATAAGTGAAGACCATCTCGCGTTTGAATTGGCCACGAGCTTGAAGATGCCGCAATCCGGCGACCTTAACATCGTGACAATGAATGCACTTGTTCTTCCGCCGAGAAATCATTTTCGTCATCGGCGGGATCTGTTCCGGAGTGCGCAGGGGTTTCGCCGTCGGTTCGTAACGGCTGGTTTGCACGTCCTTGTCCTTGTGGAGTTCCCGCACCTGCCGCATCACGCGCAACAGAGACTCTTTGTTCAAATGCGATTCCGCGTCGGTGCCGTCACGGCCACCGTACCGGGAATAAAAACGGTTGTTGGCATCCATGAAGAACGACATGAACGTCAAGTCAAACTCGAATTGGAATAGCTCGATGTTGCGGCCGTTCATCGATTGCAAACGCACGCAGACAAAGTTCTTGGCCATGCGGGCCACGTCAGAGTCTTGACGGACAACCTGCCCGTCGAAATCGGAGCAAGCTTCTCAGCGTTCGCACCGAAACACCACAAAAATCGGCTTGCCGGTTTTTAGCGCCGCCGCCTGGCCGTCCTCGTAATCGTAGATCCAATCAATTTTTCCACTGACAGGATCGGGCTTGATATCAACGCCGAATGCCGAACCTGTCAAACAGAATGTCAGAGCAGCGAAAGCCGTAGAAACTTGGATTGAACGCATTTTTGATTCCTCAACTTAAAGCAAAGGAGCTTACGGGACGAACTCCGTCTATTATGCCGATGCGAAGTATTGAAGCCAATCGACCGCGGCCGCAGAACTCATTCAGACGCTGTCGCTCTGATCGACTTGACGAATTCGATGACGTCGGCGAGTTGTTCGGGCGAAATATCTTTCTCGAAACCCTCGGGCATCAATGATTTTCCAGACGATACAAAGTCTTCGATGCTGCCGCGCAGGATGACGTCTTCCTTGGCTTCCGCCCGTCGCAACGTGATGGTTGTCGCCGTTTCGGCCGCAATGATGCCCGTCACGATCCGGCCTTCTTCCGTCACAACCGTGTAGTTCGTGAAGTTCGGCTGAGCTTCCCGGTTCGGATCGAGGATGGCGATGATCAGATCGGCGACCGATTTGTTTTGAACCGAAGCAAGATCGGGTGCCACTTGATGGCCGATCTTTCCAACCCGATGACAAATCGAGCACTTCTTCGTGAACAACTCTTTTCCACGCGCGGAATCGCCGTCGAGTTCCAGGACCTTTTGATAAGCGGCCACAACTTTGGCACGATCTCCGCCAACTTCGGCCTTGAATACTACCCGCGCCAAATTACGGATTTCTTTGTTTGGATGATTCATCAACAGTTGTTTCTTGTCACGTTCAATCTCGGAGCGCTGAATGTGTCCTTTGGTCACGGCATCGAACAACTTTTTGACGCGTGGCGTCGTCTGAACCAGGTTGTCGACAATGCCGCGTCGCACGCGTGGTGTGTGGCCGCTCCAGCCGACCAACAAAACTTCTGGCACGCGGTCATTTTGATGCCGCGAAAGCGAGTCAACCGCGGCCAACTGAACGGCTTGTGGCGTCTGCGGGCTGAGCAAACTCGACAGTTCATCAATGACCTTCGACGAGTCTGAATATGCGAGCAACGCGACCGCCGCCGTCCGATCCGACTGCGTTCGGTTTCGGTCACCGGCAATGTTGATGGCTTGATCAAACAATTGCTTGAGTTCTCGTTTGACGGATGCCGCTGCAACGGAATCTCTTGATAGCACGGCTTGAAGCGAATTCCGCTTTCGACCGAGTGAACTCGCCAGCGCCCCCAGAATGCGGCTTTGTAAAATCACATTGTCTTTTCGCGCGGCGATTGACGACAGAACTCGAATCACTGCGTTGTGGTCGTTTTCAGTTCCCACAATTCCCGCGAGATCAGTTAACCAATTCACCGAGTCGCTCTGCTGCGAAAACGTCGCGTGCTCAAACAGTGCCGAGAGAATCTTGTCGGCTCGTCCCCGCACCGAGGTCATCACTGCGGCGCGGACATCGCTTTCATTGGAACTGCGAATTGCAAGAAGCTTAAGTACTTCCGTGACGCTCTGTTCCGACGATGCTCCCATCGTCAAAGCTGCCTGAAATCGCACTCGAACCAGTTTGTCATGCGCGAGGCCAGCGACCGCCGATTGGACATCTTGCGAGTCCGCCATGCGATCTTCGGCCAAACGCAGGGCATGTTCACGAACTCCCGGGTGCTTGTCGAACAGAGCCTTGATCAGGACTTCGTCGGAGAGTGCATCGAGACCTCGCAAAGTCGAGAGTGCGTGCAGCCGCGCGAGAGGAATTTCCGACTGTTTGAATAGCCGGACGAGAGGTGTGACAGCCGTCTTGTCGTGCTCTTCCCACAGCAATCGCTGAGCCGTCTGGCGATTCCACGAATTCGATGATTCCAGCTGACTCACGAGTTCGGTAACCGACATATCTCCGAGTTTTGCGAATGGCTTTCGTTTGGAGTTGCGGGGCACCAACCGGTAAATACGACCACGGTCGTTTCCGCTCTGCAGATCGAGGTATTTCTTGATGTCTCCCGGAATCGAATAGGGATGCTCGATCGTCTCGCGATACATGTCAAGGATATACAGCATTCCGTCAGGACCGTTGACGAAATTGACCGGACGAAACCAATTGTCGGTCGAGACAATAAACTCGGTATTCTGATCGGCACGTTTCGCCACAAAACTGACGCCGTTGGGCGTTAACGTTTTGCGATGAACTAGGTTGCCGCCGACATCTCCAATGAAGGCGTTGCCGCGAAACGGTCTCGTATAGGCGTCGCCTCGATAAATCGTGACGCCGGTTGCCGAAGTAAAGTAGCCGATCGGATACTCAGTCGGTACGACGCCTTTCTTTTTGGACGGATCGAGTGGCAGAAACTCCCACTTGCCGTCCTTGTTGAGAACCAGCTTGTAACCTTTCGCCTTGGCCCGCGACTTCTGCCGCACGATCCGCCACGGTTCGGCCGGACTTCTTCGAAAAACCGGAGCCGCCGCGCCGCCTGCCGCGATTGATCGAATCACTCCCGAGGGCGCGTAGTGCGGATTCCGATTGATATATTTGCGTTCGAAAACG
>CAUZVF010000875.1:0-3481 GCA_963582955.1 Planctomycetota bacterium | reverse complement strand
CGGGGCGAGTGACCGACGACCGGCTCCGACGAAGGCAAATCCTCCAAGGACATTTCCATGCACAGATTAACTGCCCCAACTAACCCTAACACCGCGCCCACTAAAACTGGGGAAGTTCATTGCAATATTATCCGGCCTCAGGTGGCGCCAATGCCGAGCCGTTTCTGATTGCAAAGATAAGCATTGAAGCGCTGCCGTCGCCGACCGAAGCTGACTTTGAGTTTGTTGCCGATCACCCGGGGTGGACGATTTATAACCACTGCAATCTCGATGGGATCAACAATCCGCTTCATACCGTAAAGGATGGCGAGAGTATCCGGCTGGCGGATGTCGCCTCGGGCAAATTTGTTATCCGTAATCCCACGTGGATCGAGCGAAGCTGGCGACGACTCCGGAGAAGAGCCGGTTTTCCCGGACGGGGTGGGACAGCCGGGACGGAACAAAGCAGTGTTGACGCGACGCGGATCGTTGTCTGGATCAGTGTCGCATTGATCGTTGCGGTGGCGGCGTTTGAGTTTTGGAGAAGGAAGAAAGCCAAAACGGCGAACTAGGTCTGCAACCGGTTGGCATCCATGCCGAATTGCATTGAACGTAGCGCAACAATCCAGCACTTGGTAAACTGAAACTCAAGCACGGCGGTTTGGTGTCGCGACCTGCGACGACAGTAGTACGTCTTGGTGTGCAATCAGAAATCGGTGAGTGTCATGTGGGCTTGCGGGAACTGCCGCGAGATTGTTGAAGACCAATTCGAAGCATGCTGGAATTGCGGATGCTCGCGTGAGGGCAAGTTGAATCTCGATTTCATGCGTGAGCCGAAAGTTCCAAACGGTGATTCGTCGCTGGAAGAGAACTTCGCCGAAAACTACAAATGCCAAAAGTGCGAGCACCAGGATGCAAAAGTCGATCGCATCTCGAGCGCAGGAACTGGATTCGCGAAATTACTCGCCAAGGATTTTCTCGCGGTAAGCTGCGAAAACTGTGGCTACACGGAACTATTTAACCTGACAGTCCTTGAAGGTCGCACGGATTTGCAGAATTTTCTCCGACGTTTATTCGGCCGTTGAACGACGATTAATGATGGACCCTAACACAGATCTTGTTACATCGATTTGATCCGTGTAACTCTGCGACCCAGAACTATTAAGTCAACGCGGCCGGACCGTCGCGGGTGGTTTCGGCCCTGGCTGCTTCGCGCGGTGCTGGCCATCGAGACGCCAGACGCTCAGCCTCACGCCGTCGCTGTCTTTGAGCATCATGACGAGGTGTCGCCCGTTCGGCGACACGTCGAGGGTTTGCGGCAATCCTGCCGGAATCGTGAGTCGGTGGGCGAGGGAACCGTCCGCCATATCCCAGAGGTTGATGCGGTGCGGCACGGCGATCTCTTTCACGAACGTGATGTTGTCGCACGCGATCAGCACCCGCCCGCCTTGCGAGTAGGCCATTCGCGGGACGTTCATCGACTGCCTCGTGCCGTTGGCAAGCGTTTGCACCACGTTTCGCGTTTCCACATCACGAATCTGGATGTTCTCACGTGGCGTCGGCCCTTCCGCGAGAAACTTGCCGTCCGGCGAGAACGTCAGCGAGCCGACGCACCTCCCGAGGTCGATTCGCTCGTGCGTGTTCTTCTCCCATCGCCAGAGGACCAGTTCGTTGCGGTCGCTGATCGCGAGCAGCTTGCCATCGGGTGAGAAGCTGGCCGCATCGATGCGTGTGTACTTGAACGGGGCCGCCTTCAGCAACTTCGAGGTGGCGACATCCCACAGCTCGATCTGCTTCTCGCGCACGACGGCGATGACTTTACCGCCCGGGGCAATATCGAGCATTTGACTGCAAGACGAGATCGTGGCCTGTTGTTTCATGGCCCAAATGTCCCACACACCGACATCAAACTCTGTAGAAGGCCGGAGCAAAACGCCGGGCGGATTCGGTGCATACTGTTCCAGCGCCAGCCACCTTCGGTCGGTAGAGAGCGTCATTCCGCCGATCGTAAACTTCCCCAGGCCCAAACCCATCTGGATATGCCCGTGTGCGATGTTACGGAAAAGGACCGTACCCTCTTTCGCCGACGCCGTGAGAAGCGAGTTGTTGTTGAGGATGACGAAGTCTGACAAACTGCCTTTGGGCAACGTCTTCGTGTACAGGTGCTTTGGCGGGAGTTGGGCCTTCGGCTCGGCGGACAATTCCCACACGCGGACCTTGCCGATGAGTTCGCCTAAACGGCTCAGCCACTTCTTGTCGATCGCACATCCAGCGAGTTTCTTGCCGTCCGGCGAAAAGGACAGGCTCGCGTACACCGTCGGCCCGCCGAAGTCGCCCAGTTCGGTGTGAATCGGCTTCATCAAATCCTTGGGATTCGCGGTCTCCCACACGAACACCTCGCCCTGTTTGCCGAGAACGTAGGCGGCCGTGCGCGTGCCGTCGTCCGAGATTGCAAGAGCCGCTACACGACCACCGAGTTCGAGGCGACGGGTTTCCTTCATCGTTTTCGCGTCCCACACGATCACGCGGCCGGCGGCGTCGCCGGTGACGGCCGTGCCACCTTCCTTCGACCACGTTGCGGACACCACGATCGCGGAGTGGCCGACCATCACACGGTTGCCGGGGCTACCCTCATCGTAGTCGCCGCAAACGTAGGCCCAAAGGACATTTTTCCCCTTCACGCCGGCCACCTCCCCCGTCACGTCGCGGGGGCCGGTCATGATCGCGCTGCGGCCCTTCGGATCGACCGCCAACGGCACTGCCGCCTCATCCGCCGGCTTCGCGCCCTTCGCAACAGTGCTGGTTTCGATGGTACCGATAGTGTCGGGCAGCTTGCCCTGGGCCCAGGACTTGATGAAGTAACCGCGAGGGTTACCGAACACGATCTGCGGTCTGGTAAAGCTCTCTGCAATGACTTTGTCTGGAAAGACGCCGATTGCGGTCGGGTTGCTGTCCTTCTTTTCGATGCGGGCCTGCTCCTTACCCCGGGCGGTATCCAGGATGCGAACGCCGTGCTCGGTCGTCACGTAGACGTGCTTCTCATCCGCCGAGAAAGCAACTGCTGCGTGCGATCCTCCGACTTTGGATTTCCATTGCCATCCCGGCTCGTCGCCAGAAAATGTCAGGGCCATGACTTCGCCGGACGTGTCGCCAGTGAGCAGCCTCTTTCCGTCCGGCGAGAACGCCACCGACACTGGCAACTTGCCGGGATACTCGATCGTGTAGTTCTCCTTCCAGACGGGACTCGCGTTCCCTGCTGGGATGGCGGTCCTGGACTCCGGCGGCGCATTTGCGATTGCGACCTGAGTCGAAAGCGTTACCGCACCTAACACACCGCAAATGACGCCAACAATGCTCAGCAGGATGATGGAAAATCGAGATCCGACGGGGTCACGGCGACGCTGAGGATCCAGGATCGCCAGCACTCGTTGGTCAAGTCGGGCAGAATGCGCCATCGTGACTCCAATCGCGGTTCGAACCGGACGGTAGCATCGCAAAGTTC
>CAUZVF010000874.1:0-3483 GCA_963582955.1 Planctomycetota bacterium | reverse complement strand
CGTGAATTCCCGCACGACTTGTACTTTTCGTTGCCCGGACTTCTGATTCGACAACGATGATGTTGCGATTTCCGTAATTGTTTGTCGTGGAACCAACTGAGGATAGACGGCTTGCCCAACGTGAAATTGGCCGGTTGGATTCTTGAAGACGACTTTCGCCGACGCGACGGAACCGGCGAGTTCACGCAGCGGCTCGAATTCAGGTTTCACCGGCATGATGCTCTCGACTTTCGCCCGCACGGTTTTATTTTCGATACGCAGATCGATTTCCGCGTTTTCGGATATCGTGCCGCGGTCGACGGGAATCTCAACAGTCAGTTGCGAGGCGTCGCCAAACGACACCAATACCTGCCCTGCTCTGACGAATTGTCCCTCCGTCACATGGATCCGAAAAATCTGACCAGCAAACGGAACGCGGACACTCGTCTTTTCCATTTGAAATTTCGCGAGTTCCAAATCGGCCTTGGCCGCTTCGACGCGGGCTTCGGCCAGTTCCTTGGCGGTCGCGGAGGCGGACTTCAATTCAGCTTCGGCAACCTTCAAGTGTGCCGCCGCGCGGTTTAGTTCCAATTCCGCCCGTCGCTGATCAAAGCTGATCACCTCCGAGTTCTTGTCAATACGGCGGCCCGGTTTACTGTGGATCCGAGTTATCAGTCCGTCGACTTCGGCGGTGATTTCGACCTGTGGCGATGCTTTCAACTGCAGCGAGATCTGATATTTCTTGGGGTCCGAGACTTTGATCGCCTCCCGCTGGATGACGACCTGTGTGCCGGGACTGGCACCCGCGGCATCTTGGCCAAGAGTCATCGATTGCCCGGCAATCAGCATCGAGACAACAAGTATGAAGGGAAGGATTTTTGAAAGAGAGCGTGACATGAGCGGAACTCCACCGAACCAATGACCGAGATTCGTGCTGTGACTCAGAAAGACGCCAAGCGCCATTCAGCGTATGGTGGCAATCGTTGCGTGTCAACTTGCGGTGACTTGGCTTTCCGTGCGACTTGTCAGTCAATGTCGAATCTGTGAAAATGCACTTTTCCGCATTGCAACGAAATCGCGCTCGGTTGCGATCGAACTGCATTGTACCCCACCTTTTGATTTCCGCGATATCCCCTGCCCCACCTAGGAGAATTCCGTGACATCCGCCCTTCTCTCTTTTTTGTTGGCCGCGACGGCGGCTTCTCCGTTTGCTGACGGAGCGACTGTCGAGTTGAGGTATTCGGGATCGTTGACGCCGACCGGCCGAGACGCAACGGGTGCTTCGGTGAAGACGTTTACGATGTACGGCCTTTTCACAAGCGATGTCGCGGGAACTCATGAAGTGGTGTTCCTGGTCGATGAACGCGGCGGCGGTGGATGGTCGTGGCCCGAACGATACGGTTTCTTATCTCTCGATGCAAAGAACAGGCCGACAAACGAGACGCGGATTCGAATTCTGCACGATCATGACGGTTCGAAGTACCCACTTGACTTGAGCCAACCACTGTTCGAACACTCGGAAAAGATTGCGGAAGATGCCAAATGGATTGCCGGCAAATTCCAATTCGAAGTGACGCGCAGCCGTAAAGTGGCGGGCCGCGATTGCTGGCAGATTGACGTTTCCAATAGTTTTGGCCGGCGGAAGCAGATTTGGGTCAAAAAAGGGAGCAATCTGGTTGTCGCCAGCAGCCAGCGCATCACCATGGGACGCGGCGACCAATTCAACTTGAAGATGGAACTCGAGTCGTTGAAAGAACTCGACAGTTCCGCTCGTTCGAAAGTTACCAAGCCGCTGAGATTGCTACGTCAATTGCAAGAATCGCTCGGCCGTGGCAAGGATGAAATCAGGCCGGAACTGACGAAGACTCAAGTCGCCACCGCGCTGAAGATCGTCAAACAATTGGAACAAGAAGCCGCCGGAACCCCGTTTAGCAAACTCGCTTCGGTGATCAGCCGCGACGTGAAAGCTCAATCGAGACGCGATGATGATTTGGCAAACTTGTCCCAAAAATTCGTGGGACAGCCGGTTCCGCAATTCACGTTGAAAACGCTGAGGAACAAAACGGTCAATTCGAAAGAATTCGCCGGCCACGTCGTCGTTTTGCATTTCTGGAGCTACAAGGACAAACCGCTCGTCGAACCATACGGACAAGTCGGCTATTTGGAATACCTGAAAGCCAACGCCGAACGCAAAAAATACAACGTGCGGATTTTTGGAGTTGCCGTGAATTCCCGTTTGGCCGATGCGGGGCAGTACTCTTCCGGAGTTCGCTCGGCACGCAAGCTGAAGAGCTTCATGAACCTCAGCTACCCGGTGATGACTGACAACGGTGAAGTGCTGAACAAATTTGGTGACCCGCGGCGGTTGGGAGCAAAACTGCCGTTGTGGATCGTCATTGGCGCTGACGGCAAGATTGCTGATTACAAAGTTGGGCTGTATTCCATCAAACCCGACAAAGGTCTGCACGAGTTGCAATCGGTCGTGGCCGAGCAGGTCAAGAAACAGCGAACGAAGTAGTTGCGGTGGGGATTGTTCCCAGTCGTCACCCACGAAATGTTTCAGTCGGAGCGGGCTGGTCCCTGCGGCGCGTTCTGACGGTGGAACTCCCAGGCCGAACGGCTATCGGGATCCATGTTTTTCACATCGTCGGTCAACGCGCCGGCTTGTTCGTTATTTTGGTAGCTGACGAAAGCTCCTCCCTCGAACACGGCCGTGTGCTGCAGGTTGCCGCCGGTATCGAAGAACTTCCACTTGCCATGCCAGTTTCCGTGTTGCCATTGGCCTTCGACGGCAATGACGCTGTTTGGACCGGGATGAAAACGAACGTGGTTTCCGTGGTACAGGTTGTCGTCGGAAACGTCGATGGTTTGCAAAATTTGCCCGATCGATGTGGTTTGTTCTTGTAACACTTTCGTTCCATCGGGTTTTGTTACCTCGACAACGGCGACCGAAGCACTGAGAAACGCGAACGCAATGAGCGTCACAATCGGCAGCACGATGCTGCCGCCATAGGCCATCAACAGTAACAGGGATGCGAAAATATTTGGTGGTTTCGTCTTTAGCCGTTCCCAAACGTTTTGAATGGCTTGAGCAGCCGGTTTGCCCGTCGAAGCGGCTGGTATGTGTTCACAAACCATGCCGTGGACCGCGACGGCAATTTCTCGTGGCGGTGTTTCCTGGTCGATCGCGTTCAAAATGCGTTCATCCCATTCTTTGCGAAACCCATCGGCAATCGAGTTGATGCGCGAGATGTAACCACACGAGATCAGCATCCCGACGCCGAGAATCAGCAGAAACCATCCCGACAAGAGCCAACCCAAACCAATCAGAGCCACGGCTGCGACCAGGCGAAATAACCATTCGGCGTGACGATTACGGCAGAAGATCAGCAAATGAACCAATTGGCCTCCGTCAAGTGGCAGAATTGGTAGCAAATTGAATGCATTAATGAATAGAAACAGGTTCGCCGCCACCTGCAGCAATTCCGACTCGACTTGAGTGTT
>CAUZVF010000873.1:0-3485 GCA_963582955.1 Planctomycetota bacterium | reverse complement strand
CAACTTTTTTTATCAAATTACGGCCCAGGCCGAATGCCGTATCGAAGTCCGTGGGATCGACGTCGCCTTTGTTCAATTTGACCATCAGTTCGCGAGTTTTGAACAGAGCCAAGTCCTTGAATTCTCCCGGATAGCGATTCACGAACCGGTAATTCTCAAGAGCCTGCAGCAACGTGCGGTTCTTGTCCGTTTCTTTCATTTCCCGCCGCGAGCTGACGAGCAATTCCTGAGCACGCCCCAACTGCCAGCGAATGGCAAGTCCAACACGATCACGTTGCAGGGCGCGGTTGGCCTTCAGCCACGTATCGGCTTCCTCG
Organism: Planctomycetota bacterium; assembly: GCA_963582955.1. Lineage (GTDB taxonomy): Bacteria > Planctomycetota > Planctomycetia > Planctomycetales > Planctomycetaceae > CAUZVF01. Next base: position 3,168 of record CAUZVF010000873.1, on the reverse strand, counting down.
ATCGCCAGCACATAGTCGTGCCGGTCTTCGTGATTGAGACAAATCAGCCGGTATCGCCGGACGTGATTTTGTAGAAACTTTATCGAGGCGTCTTTGTCGTCATGCTGCAGCAATTCGTTGTAAATGCCGATCGCGCGCTTAATGTCCTCTTGTTCTTCGAAGCATTTGCCCTGCCACATGCGTGCGTATAATCCAGCCACAACCGTGCGGTGTTTGGTGTGAATCGCCTCGAATTCCGTCGACGCCGTCGACAATCGTTTGTTTTGTTCCTGTGAACCGACGTCGAAGGTCTGAGCATCCCAGTACGAACACGAAGCCAGATCCAATTCAGCCTGCATACATCGGACGTTCGCGGTTTCACGAGCCGTGAATTTTTCCGGTTCGGCCACTTTGTCAATATGTACTGGATAGCGTTTCAATTCGGCTTCGTGCTGCGTCAGGGCCTGATCGAACACCTTTCTTGACTGAGCAATCAGGCCGCGAGACCGCTTCTGATACTCGCCGCGGATTTCCTGGTTCGATGGCGATCGCGATTCGAATATTTCGACGATGGCCCGATCGATCAGAATCTTCGCGCGTTGCGAATTGGCCCGTCCCAGTAATTCGTGCCGGGCGTTGTCCTTGACGAATTGTTCCAGATAACCGAGCGCGAGGTCCAATTCCTTGTTCTTCGCCTCGAATCCACGGATCGTCCTCGATCTTTCGCGATGCGTGAGTGCCCGTTCATAGGGAATCACGGTTTTGATTTTGGCGGGTGTCGAGGCGTCGGCCTGAATTTTGTCGAGGTACAGGATTGCATAGTCGTAGTATTTCAGTTGCCGCAACCCCTGCAAGAATTGCAGGTAAGGTTCCGCGGAACGCGCAACTGACGTCGTGAACAGAATAAATCCGCAGACCGCGAAGGGCAGCCAGTGCTTCCTCATTGCGTGGTCCCTACTACTTACCTACTACTTAATTACTTAATCAGGCCTTAATTTGGTCGTTGAAAGACATGGGGCGCAAATCCGTTGTCGTGCTAGGTATTCATGGATGACACACAATCTTGGAACTAGCAGGCCACGAGTTCTTCACTTGCAAATACTTTGCGCCACCAAAGTGTGCATCCCTAGATCGAGAACGGGCCCGCGTCGATCGAATGAATGGAAACTTTCTCGCTGACTCGGATTGACCGCGAATAATAAGCATATAGTCCGCTTCTGACGTCCGCAAGCCGTGATCGCGGCGGGGAAATGTGGGTTGAGAGACAAGCAGCCAGCCGCGACAATGACAGACATGCGATTTGCCAGAAACCGAACTCCGCCGCCATTCTTGAACCGCCGCACTCAGATGCGGATGCTGGGAATGGTGTTCGCCCTGACGATCGTGCTCGTCGGGATGCGTTTTGCGTCGAAGCCGAGTTCCTGGTACTGGCTAACCGGCGCGCCGAAGGAGCAACCCGCCGAACGGCGTGACAAAAAACCGTTGAACAAGGACATCGATTTTTCCGTCCGCGTCGACGAAAACGCCCCTCTGCGCGACGACGCCTTCATTGCAAAACCAAATCGCCAAGCGGCCACACCGAGCGAAAAGAATCGCGTTGGGGATCGAGTTAACTCGAAGTCGGGCAGCGGCTATAACGTTGAGGTTGATCCGGAAGTTTTTGCCAACGTCGAGGACAATACTCTGAACATTCGATTCCGAGAGAAAGACGCCTACGAGTTTGTTTTGGCCAAAGCGCGGGATATTCCACTTAGCTATCTCGAACGCGCCGCGCGCAACGACATCGCCTTCGCATCGCTGATGACCGATTCGGCGTTGTATCGAGGCAAGCTGGTCACGATCAATGGCGAAGTAAAGATTCTGACGAGCCGCAAAGCACCAGAGAATCCGTACGGATTCGAGACGATCTATGAAGTGTGGCTGGTGAACGCCGATTCGGGGACCAATCCCTATCGATTTGTTTGCACCAGTCTGCCAAAGGGAATTCCGCAAGGCGATCAAATCAAATCGGCCACGGATCCCGTCCGAGTCCGCGCGACGGGATATTTCTTCAAACGGTTCGGCTACGCGTCTCAACACGGTTTGCACACGGCGCCGCTGTTGATCGGCAAACGATTGAAGTGGTTTCCACCGCGAAAGTCGAAAAAGCCAGGGTTAGGATTGGCTCCTTACGCCTTGCTCTTCGTAAGCGTTGTCGGTGTTTCATTGACCGTGGTGCTGTGGCGGCTGTGGGTCAGTGACCGTCGCTTCGAGAAGAATCATCTGAAGCGGCTGACAGCGGCACCGAAAGAAGCGATTACCGCGCTGGATGGTGTGGAAACAACTGACATCAATGACATGTTTCGCCAATTGGCGCAGGAACCTCTCGATTCCGAGCCCGATGCGGGAGATCAAACCGCTGACGAGGAGTCCGACTAGGAACAGTCCTGAAATAACTTCCGGGTTGTGAATGCTGGCTAATGTTTCAGGCAAGTCATTCCCGTGCAGGCGGGAATCCAGTTTTGTGGGATACGCGGTCGAGATTCACTGGTTTCCCGCCTGCGCGGGAATGACGGCGAATGACCGCCCGTAGTTCAAGTCGAGAAGTTATTTCGGGACTATCCCTTAACCGGCCAGCAGGTCCTTGACGGTGTCTCGCTCGCTGCGTAACTCGGCAATGGAATTGTCGATTTTTTCGCGTGCGAAATCGTTGTGCTCGATACCTTGCACAATGCTCCACGTCGTCCCGTCACTGGCCAGCGGGAAGCTCGTGATCAGACCGTCATCGGCTCCGTAGCTGCCATCGCTGCAGATCGCCGCGCTGAAGCTCTCGCCGTCAGGAGTCGGGTTCACGATGCTCTTGACGCTGTCGATGATTCCATTCGCGGCCGACGCGGCACTGGATGCTCCACGCGCCTTGATCACGGCTGCTCCGCGCTTCTGGACGGTTTCGATAAACTCGCCCTGCAACCACGCCTCGTCACCGATGACTGAACTTGCCGGCTCACCGCCAATGGTGGCATTGTAGAAATCGGGATACTGCGTGGCCGAGTGATTTCCCCAAATGGTCATGTTCTTGACCGCGGCAACCGGCTGGCCGGATTTCTGAGCCAATTGAGCGACCGCGCGGTTCTGATCGAGTCGCGTCATCGCATACCATCGGTTACGCGGAACATTGGGAGCGTTATTCATTGCAATCAGACAATTCGT
>CAUZVF010000872.1:0-3488 GCA_963582955.1 Planctomycetota bacterium | reverse complement strand
ATGCTCCGCGTAGGCCGAACGTGCTTTGGACGTTGGAAACGAAAAGTGATTCGAAGGGCTCGGCCGCTGTTGCCGATATCGACGGCGACGGAAAATTAGAGATTGTGTTTGGAACCTACTTCAACGACCGGCAGATTTACGCAGTCTCCGCCGCAGACGGCCGTGTGAAGTGGAGATTCCTCTCTGATCGCGGCCCGCTGGATGCGAGCGTCACCATTGTGGATCTCGACAACGACGGTAAGCCCGAAGTTCTGGCGGCCGATTCATCGAGCGGAAACCTGTTCTGCCTGAACGGCCAGGGCAAGGAGAGGTGGCGCCTGAAATTGCCGAATAGCACAGATTCGCCCCCGGCCATTGGGGATATCGATGGTGACGGCAAACTGGATATTGCTGTCGGTTCGATGTGGCTCGGTGATGCAAAGGGCCACATCAGTGTTTATAGGGCTAGTGACCGCAAGATGCTGTGGCAAGAGAAAGTCCCAGGCTGCGTTCAATCGGCGGCCTGTCTCGTCGACCTCAACGGAGATGATGCTCTGGACGTGGTCGTCACCTCGTGGAGAGGAGATCGGGGCGTACACGCCTTTAGCGGCAAGGGCGGGAAACTCTTGTGGCGTTTTGAGACCGCCGGCAACGACCGCTCGATGGGAATGTATCACGGCCCATCCGTCTCGGGTCGTGGAACGGACCGCCGCATACTAATTGCTACCTGCGATGGGGACGTTTACGCATTGAATGCCGTCGGCAAGCGGGTTTGGCACCGTTCTCTCGACGGCGAGTATCTGTTCGCTCCCACTACAGTTGCTGACATTGATGGCGACAACCAGGAAGAGGTCATCGTTGGCGGTCGGCAGCACCTTTATGTGTTTCGCGTCGCGGACGGAAAACTACTGTGGAAGCACAAGGTGAGATCGTATATCGGTCGCGGCGCGGTCGTTGCGGACGTGACCGGGAACGGCAATCTCGACATCATCTTCTGCGAGGGCACGCGGTTGCAAGCTTTGGACGGCCAGGGTAAACCTCTGTTCTTCTTCGAGGCCGCACGAGACAAGAAGCGAGATGTCCGCGACCGCATTTCTTCGGCACCGGTCATCGCGGATTTCGATGGAGACGGCACGCTTGACGTATTCTTTGTAGTCGGCCGCGGAAACTACGGGCGTGGCGGGAAACTCAAGACTGAGAACTGGGGCCGCGGATATGCCCTGCGTCTGGGCGGCAAAGGCAAAGGGTGGACGACATTTCGCGGCAGCTTGCACCGCAGCGGCCGCTGAAACAGCCCGTGTGATCAAGTGGTACCAAATTCTGATGTCCCAGTTTGCCGGCCACGACGATCAGGGCTGAGTACCATCAACATTTCCATCTGTATCAGCAACGTCACAGATCGATTGATTGAGTGCGAAATTGCCCATCGCGAGGCAGGATCGGCCGTCTCAGATTCTTGGGCCGCACCGATTGCAGCGAGTTGGGTGCATCCCGTAAGGTGAAAAAACTGAAACGCGCCTCCGAGGCTGTGAATCCAGAGAGGACAGCAGCGCGTAAGGCAGAATACTGCACCCTGTGATGCTGCTTACATAGGCGGCCGTCGAGTTACGAAACTCGGCAGAGTTTGATGCCTGTTGGGAGGAATCGATAGGCGTTTGACACAAGATTCTGGAACAGCGCATACGTCGATCGGAATGAAGCGTGCTCCAAGCGCTTTCGGTCTACCGAACGGCTCTTTCATAGATATCAAAGGAAAGCTGACAGTCCGCGCCAGTTGAGCCTTTCGCGTTACACCAATTCCGCAATCACATCTTGCCGTTCGACTAGGTATTGCGGTCGGCCATTGTTGTCGGGGATGGTCGTGTCTGACACGTTGATGCCGAGATTTCGGTAGACCGTCGCAAAAACTTCCTGCATGTGGACCGGGCGTTCGGCCGCTTCTTCGGCCAGCCGATTCGTGCTGCCAATTACCTGTCCGGTGTGCATCCCGCCGCCAGCCAACAAAGCGGCGTGGACTCGGGGCCAATGGTCTCGCCCAGCCCGTTGGTTGATTTTCGGTGTGCGGCCAAACTCGCCCCAGACGAGCACCGTCACGTCCTTGTCAAGACCTCGCTCATGAAGGTCCTCAACAAGTGCCGCGACTCCTCGATCGAGCAGCGGCACAACTTTTCGGGCGTTCTTGAAGTTCTGCCCGTGCCAGTCGAAATGCGCGAAACTACACGTCACACAACGCGCTCCCGCCTCGACGAGCCGCCGGGCCTGCAAAAACCGCGACATGATTGCCTGGTAACCCTTGTCGTGTGAGTAACCAAGCACGTCCGGATTGTCTTGGCCATAGCGGGCACGCACGTTTGGTTCTTCACTTTCGAGATCCAATGCCTCAACGAGTTTCGAAGACGTGAGGACTCCCAGCGCCTGCTCTGTAAAGTCATCGTACAGGCCAGCCGCCAAGTTGTGATCCACCTCACGCCGAAATCGATCCAAACTGGACAACAGCACCGTACGGTTGCCGAGCCGGTCTGCGGAAATCTCACGTAGCGTGATGTTTCGCATCGATTCGCCATCTGGTCGAAACGGTGCGTCATTCATACCCAGGAATCCCTGGCCTTTGATGTTCCAGGGATCATGCGCCATTTTGTGCGACAGATCGACGTACGCGGGAACCGACGAATCAACCGGTCCCCTCAGTCGCGAAAGCGCTGAACCCATCGCCGGCCAGCCGCCCTGCGGCTGATTTCCGCGAAAGTGGTGTCCAGTGCAGCACTCGAAGGAATCATGTCGACCTTCCGCACCAACAAGCGAGCGAATGATAGAAAATCGGTCCATCATTCCGGCGACTCGCGGCATCAGCTCACTGATTTGAATTCCCGGCACACTCGTATTGATCGGATCGAACTCGCCCCGGATTTCAATGGGTGATTCCGGCTTCAGATCGAGCATATCCTGATGCGGAGGGCCGCCGGCCAGAAAGATCATGATGACAGCTTTGTGCGGTGTTGATACTCCACTTTGTTCCTGAGCACGAAGAATCTGTGGCAGCGACAGCCCGCCCATTGCCAACCCGCCGATCTGGAGAAAAGATCGCCGAGAAACTCCATCACAAAATCGCATCTGATTGCCTGTCAGCCTCAACATTGCCAGTTCCTCAAGATCGTCAATTGGCCGTTATTCAGAATAGGTCCGGTCATGCTACCAAAAAAAGAGGGTATAGTGGACCTCTATGCTAACCCAGTCTTCTAAGGTTCGGCCTGAGAACCGTCCTCTTGACCATCGCCATTTAAGGCGGACTGTTGAACCGCTGAATGCCAAGTACGATGAGCGCTGATCAGCTCGCTGTCAACTCATTCTCAACTCATTTTCGAAAGAGAATCGATGTGCACAAAGTTCTTCCGACCGACACAATTCATTCCGAAGTCACTTTGCTTGACCGTCGCGGCACTCATCGCGTGTTGCATGCTTGTAAACATGGCATCCGCGGAAAAGCAGAAAAAGTATCGTCTACTTTTCAA
>CAUZVF010000871.1:0-3489 GCA_963582955.1 Planctomycetota bacterium | reverse complement strand
TGTTTCCCGATGTTCCGGGATTTCGCGAAACGGTTCTTGACTACATCGATTCGATGACGCAACTCGGCCACGCCTTGATGAAGGCGCTCTCTTTAAGCCTCGGATTGGACGCATCGTATTTTCAAGATCGGTATACCGATGATCCATTAGTCTTATTCCGTATTTTTCACTATCCGCCGTTGGACTCGCGGACTGATTCGAATTCAACGAGCCGACTTCCCGACGGATCTTCTTGGAGCGTCGGGGAACACACGGATTACGGAATTCTCACAATCCTGCGGCAGGACCACGTCGGCGGGCTCCAGGTCAAATCACGATCACGTTGGATCGATGCTCCGCCAATTCCAGGTGCGTTTATATGCAACATCGGAGACATGCTCGACCGCATGACGGGTGGCCGGTATCGTTCGACGCCTCACCGCGTGCGGAATGAGGGTCAAACCGGCCGCCTGTCGTTTCCGTTTTTTTTCGACCCTAATTTCGATGCCGAGGTGAAACCAGTCGAGTCGCCCGTCACCGTACGAGACGACAAAGACGAAAGGTGGGACAAGTCCAGCGTCCACGGCTTCAGTGGGACGTACGGAGACTACATCTTGAACAAAATCTCGATGGTCTTTCCCGAACTCCGCCGCGACGCGGTCGACTAGACGGTTGCAAACGTCGGCTTCATCCAGACAATTGTTGAATCGCTTGATCGTAAGTTCTCCGACAAAGTGTCTCGATCCGGGAAGAATCCATGAAACGCCGCTTATTCACGAAGTTGCTAGCCCTGGGTGCCGGTTCATCCGGGTTTGCTCAATTGGCAGCTGAAGAGACAGACGGGCAAAAGACGGATCGTGAACCCGATGAATTGGCCCAAGCTGATTCCAAATCCGATAACTCCGCCGGCGGCTTGGATTCACCGCAGGACATGCCCGAGCCGGTGACGGTCGCCGATTTCGTTCCCATCGCGAAGGACAAGCTACCGAATGCGACGTTCGAATACATCGCGACGGGATCGGGCGAAGAAGTGACTTTGCGAGATAACGTCGAGGCGTTTCGAAGAATTCGAGTCGTGCCGCCGTTGATGCATGGCGTTTCCGATTGCGACCTCTCGACGACGGTGTTGAATCAACCGATTTCAATGCCGATTTTGCTGGCGCCCGTGGCGGCTCTGCGGATGTATCACCCCCAAGGCGCAATCGCCACCGCGCGAGCTGCCGCGGCGGCGGGAACTCTGTTTGCCGTCAGCAGCAGTGCCGGCAGTAGTGCCGAGGAAGTTGCGTCGGCCGCGAAGGGGCCGAAGTGGTTCCAACTTTACGTTCCCAAGGACAAGGCCGTCGCCAAGCGGCTCGTTCAGCGAGTCGAAAAAGCAGGCTTCCAGGCAATCGTCGTGACCGTTGATCTGGGTGAATGGAAAGATGCCGACCGGCGCAACCGATTCTCCGTGCCGAAAGAAATGTTACTGAAACACCTCCGCGATGTTGGCTACACCCATCTCAAGGACGACATCAGCGACGACGACCTGAACGCGTTCAACCTGCGGGCATGGGACTTGTCGCTATCTTGGGATTTCTTCAAGTGGCTGCGTTCCGTGACAAAACTGCCACTTCTAATCAAAGGAGTCTTGCGCCCTGAAGACGCCAAAAAGGCGGTCTCGTTGGGACTTGACGGAATCATCGTCTCGAACCACGGTGGCCGGCGACTGGACGGAATGCCCGCCACAATCGACGCACTTCCCGAGATTGCCAAGACTGTCGATGGCCGAATCGACATCTTGATGGATGGCGGCATACGGCGCGGCACGGACATCTTGAAAGCTCTCGCGCTAGGAGCGAAAGCTGTCCTGATCGGTCGGCCATACGCATGGGCCCTGGCGGCAGACGGAGAAGCCGGCGTCAAACGCGTGCTCGATCTGCTAAAGGAAGAGCTGCAAAACGCAATGGTCACATCGGGATGCGCGACGGTCGCTGACGTCGACAATTCGTTGCTGACCGCCGAGTCGCTGATGCGGCTGTGATTTTTCGCGCATGCCTGATTAACGACGGATCGCCTGCGATGGAACGCAGCCAAGTCACGTCTTTGCACGAGAATCCGAAGAATCTTGGATGGATTATGGCCAAATCGTTTTGGAATCATGATCAACAACTATGTCCGTTTTGTATATCGAGGAATCAGAAATGAAACAGGCGTTTGAGTTATTGGTGTCGGGACCGGAAGCCGATCAAAAGTGGGCCAGGCAACTTCCTGATGGAGAAACATGTGTCGGAAGGGCGCCGCAACGCGGTTGGTCGGTGACGTGGGACCGTCGCATTTCTCGCGAGCATTTCACGCTGCATGTTCGCGACGGAATGTTGGGCATTCGATGCCTGCCAACTGCCGCCAATCCGATCTTGAGGCCGACGGGTGGCCGAATCGACAAGTCATTTCTCGCCGCTGGTGACTCGTTTCGCGTTGGCAAAACAATGTTCTTCATCGACCAGCCTGATTGCTCCAAGAATGCAAATATCAGCTATGAATTCTCTTGGGAGCAATTGGTAATCGTTCGGCAATTGAATCTCGACTCGTTGGCCGATGTTACTGAAGCCATCAATTCGGCATGTGATTCCAAAACGTTTGCCGCCACCGTTGGACGGATTCTTGTGGAGAAGCTCGATCACGGCGACCGCGTCGCGGTCGTGAATGTTGACAAGACTGATTCAAATGACATCGTCAAACCATTGTTCTTCAAGAACCGTCAGGCAGCCGCCAGGCATCAGATCGATTACGAACTCTTGAACGAGAGTGTCTCGAAGCGTACTCCTGTTCTGCATTTGGACCGTCTCTCGGCACGTTCTAACCGCACGGGGCAACACTGGGCCTATTGTGTGCCGGTCAAAATTTCCGAGTCAGAAGATTGTTGGCGGTGCATTTGCGTGTCGGGGAGATTCGACAAGGCGTCGAGTGTTGATGCGACCGTCGATCGGCTGATGGCGGACGTCAGCTTGGCTGCCCAATTAGCTCAGTTGGAAGCGTTGGTGAAGTAATTCACGTTTCCCGTGAAAATTAGCCGCAAACTTCACTCGTCGGCAACACGGGGCGCGAACGAGTTGGGTCATTCTTCCCCGCCGCCATTTCCCAGCATCAAGAACGGGATCATCCGCAACAATTCGCGCGCGGGCAGTTGTTTGAGATAACTACGTCCGGCTTTCTTCAAGTAAAACGTGGTGGTTGCCCCTTGTTTGTCGACCCAAAAGCATTCCCAGCGTTCGGTTCCAAGCTTGTTCAATTCGGCGACCGTTTCTTCCGAGTCTTTCTCCGTGACGACAAGTGTCTTGTATTCCCAACTGCCGATTTTTGCCATGTCTTCGGCCAACCATTCTTGAGCGCTGGCGGCGGACGTCTCGCCAGCTTTCTTGGCTTTGTTGTAGGATTCCTTGATCCAGTCGGCCGAAACACCGGCAGCGTCTTTGCCTTTTGACGTGGCGCTGCCGTACATCTCGACAATCCAATCCTTGGCACTCGTGGCCG
>CAUZVF010000870.1:0-3497 GCA_963582955.1 Planctomycetota bacterium | reverse complement strand
GCGGACCATCGGAGTGCGGCATTCGACCGCGCGAAACGCCGCCGTGATTAGGTGTTGATCCAATTCGCTGGAACCATGGAACCAACCGTCGTTGGTGAGGTTGACGAGACAGTCGACACGCTTGTTTTGACCCTTGCGATCGTAGCCGGCTTTGACAATGCCACGAACAAGATGCGGGATGCTGTCCTCGAAACAGATGACGGGGGCGAAGTTCCAACCGTTGTAATTGAAGATCGACGCCGATTCTCCCGCCGCGATGCCGTATCCCGCGGCGAATGGAGTCAGCTTGTGCAACCACGGAAGTTCCTCACGCAACGGAATATATTCTCCGAAGATGACACGATGCATCTTGTCGTACCGATCGATTGGTCCCAACTCGCGATGGACGAACACCGCTGAGTTGTATCGCTTCAAGCCCTTTTCGTCCGCTTTCCAAGTTTCCAGGCCGACGATCATGGTGGCTCCAGCCATTTTGCTCAGGTCAGAGAGTTTTTCACGTACTTGCGACTTGCGCCACATATCGATCCACTTCGCTTCGTCGAAATTCGGTATCCTCGGCGGAGCCATCGCGATCAATTGCTCGTCGGAAAGGTCGGGCGACAGATCGATCAACTGTTCACGGTACATCGTTTCTGGCCAAATGACGATGTCGGGCTGTTCTTGCACGGCCAAGCCGGTCAATGCCTCTTGTATGCGGTAGATGCGCGGCCATTCGCTCGGTTTATGTTTCAACGATGCGGTGAAGTTCGGCTGAATCAATGCCACGCGTGGACCATTCACGAATTCCGCTTGAGACCGGCGGACGTAACCGTAAATCAGTGTCGCGGCAAATACAGCCAGGCAGACAGCCACGGAGATGCGTTGGCGTGCGTGGAGCCGTTCGGGCTGCGGCTCGACGCCTTCAGGCGGAAGATGCTTCAGTTCGTCCGGCAAATTCAGTGGCGACACCAGCTTGTATTTCAAGAGAAAGCGTGATGGGATCAGTCCGGCGACGCAGGCCGACATCAACACCACGACAAAGCTGACTCCGTAGGCGCCGACCAAATCGCTGACTTGAATGATCTCGATCCACTGATATTGAGTGTGGCCGATGAAATACCACGCAAAACCCGTCATCATTGTTGCTCGAAGAAATTCCAATCCCACCCACACAGTCGGTACGGCACACGTCAAAGGCATTGAAAACCGATGAATGGCAACTCGCGATAGCCAAACAAAAACTGGGAAATAGGCCGCCATGTAAACAGACAACACGAACCAAGCGGTGTACATCGATGGATCGCCAAGCCGCATCCATTGCAGGCTCGCGAGCGAAGTCATGAACCCGCCAAGATAGATCGCCGGATACATCCACCGAGGTCGTCGGTCGATCCGAACCAACAAGATCAATGGCACCAGGCAGATCCACGCCAGCGGGCTCCAGTCGAGCGGCATGAAACTGGCCCATGTCAGCACCGCCGTCAATCCGGACATTAAGAATGCACCGGATGCGCCCGCCGGAGCTGACCGGGCGGCGGCGATGATGTCTTTAACGGAAGGCTCGCGCTGCCGGTCGCGTGACGGCGGCTTGCTCTTTGTTACCGGCGCAGCCTCGGTTGAGCGTTCTTCGGACATGAGTTGATGGGCCATTTCGTATCCATCCTTGGATTGAGGGCCGAAAGGAACACGCCGCGACGGAACGACAATTCGTCAGTCCCATGGAATCACATCGATCGTGGCTCCGACTGAAAAAACCTGGTCGCCGGCAGGAAACAGAGCCATCGAGTTCGCTTCGACGGTGGCTCGCAAGTCCGCTGATCCATGCCAGCGGATGGGAGCGACAGTCGGGCCGGTCGGAGTCCAATCCAGTTGAGCCGGAAAATAGGTCGGTCGATCTCCCTTGGCGATGTGTTCGACGGTCAATTTCACTTGGACGGGCTGCGGGACTGCTGGCTCAATTCCCAGTAACCGGCGGATAGCCGTCCGCACGAACAATTCGAAGCAAACCATACTACTGACAGGGTTCCCGGGCAACCCGAATACGTAGCAGCCCGTGGATTCCGAGGCCGCGTTGCCCGACTCAAGCACTCCAAACCAGATTGGTTTGCCGGGCTTCACCTTTACTTTGTGAAATACCTGCCGCACGCCGGCCGCCTCCAATTCGGAAGGAACCAAATCGAGTTTTCCGGCCGAAACGCCACCCGAAAGCAGCAGGATGTCGCATTCCAGTCCGGCAAGAATCCGATCGCTCAGATGTTGCCGTTCGTCGCGAGCGATTCCCAACGATACGGGAATCCCACCGGCACGATGAATCTGAGCGATCAGCATCGTCTCATTCGAGTTTCGGATTTGTCCCGGACCTGGAATTTCCGTGACCGGCACCAATTCGTCGCCGGTGGCTAAAACTCCCACTCGTGGACGCCGACGAGCCGCGAGCGTATGTCGGCCCATCTCGGCCAAGGCACCCAGTTCTTGCGGTCGCAACAACCGGCCAGATAGCAGCACTCGATCACCGCGTTTCATTGAAGTGCCACGATGAATCATGTTTGTTCCGGCGGATACCGGTGACGTGGCGATCTTTACAAGTTTCGCTCCGTCGGCTGATTCCGCGATTTCGGTGTCTTCGACTCGCACGACCCCATCCGCGCCGTTGGGGATCGGTGCTCCCGTCATGATTTGAATCGTCTCGCCCGGTCCAACTGTCTTTTCGGCAACACGTCCCGCCGCGACTTCGTCGATCAACGTCAAAATGGCGTTGCCGTCAACAATGTCAGCGGCACGGACGGCGAAACCATCCATCAGAGCTTTGTCGAACGGCGGCGAATCGAGATCGCTAACGATGTCTTCCGCCAAGACAAGTCCCAGCGAGTCAGCCAGCGGCGTCGCTTCGGATTCGAACGATTGAACGTGATCAAGAATCGCGGAAACAGCGTCGTGAACGGTCAGCATCGATTCACTCGTTAATGGGACAGCGCCATTTGGACATGAGCCGCAAGCGTTATGGGCTCAGCCATTGAAAACGGTGAGATTTTATCAAGGGGAGGAACGGGATGAAATCAAGTCCTAACCGGACGACTCAAATCGAGTTCGGAAATCTTCACTCGAACTGAGGAATTGACTTCTTTGCGGGGACGGTACGGGAGCAGCAAATGCCGCTTCTCTTCCGGTTTGAATTCCTGAGATTCACACCAAAATGGCAATGTCCAATTAGTCAGTTGTGGTGATCGCCTCGCATTGACCGAAACCTGCGAAAACGATACGTTTCCGCCCCGCGTCGCGCTCGCGGTTGTTTCAGCCGCGTTCCGTCCCAAGTTCGGGGATGTTTTCCAAGTCGAGCGGCGGATGAGAATCTACCGCTTCAGAATCGTGGGCTAGTGCCCAATGGCACTCACTTGAGATGCAACATTCGGGAAACCGTAGATGGGGGCCAGGAACCTAACGGTTCCCGCTAGCCTGGTATTTTGAGCTTCATTGCTCTTGGCTAGCGGGAACCGTTAGGTTCCTGGCCAAAACGGATA
>CAUZVF010000869.1:0-3500 GCA_963582955.1 Planctomycetota bacterium | reverse complement strand
CCGCTCCCCAGGATATGCGGGGCTTTGGGAGCCAATGGAGCGGGGATGCACAGCTCTTCTGGGTTTGTCCGGAAGAGGGGCTGGAACTGACAGTGTCATTCAAAGTGACCGAGGCTGGCAGCGGTCTTCGCTTCGGATTCACAAAAGCACCCGACTTTGGCACGTTCGAGGCGTATCTGGATGACATGAAGATCGGCAAGGCCATCGACCTGTACGATCCGAAAGTGGTACTCATCGCCCACAACGTTCCAGGCATTAAGATCAAGACCGGCCCACACACGCTGAGATTCAAATGTGTCGGCAAGAACGATCAGTCGACAAAGTACTTCTTCGGTCTGGACTACGTCGACGTTACCGGACGCGAGCCACCGCCGAAGTCCGATCCTGCGCCCAAAGCCGACATCGATGCGATCCGGGCCAGACTCAAGAAACTGCTCCGACGCGCGTTTCGCCGACCGGTCGAACCGGAAACCCTGGATCGATTCACGAAGTTCGCGGAAGGCCAGCTCGCGACCGGAGCTTCGTTCGAGGATACGATGCGCACTGTTGTCGGAGCGGTCCTCGGCATGCCGGACTTCCTCTATTTCTACGAAACGCTCGACGACGAGAACCCAGGTAACAAAGGCCGCGGTCGTCAACGTGTGGATGATTTCGAACTGGCCTCGCGTCTTGCTCAGTTCTTCTGGAGCAGCATTCCCGACGACACGTTGCTTGACCTCGCCGAGTCGGGAAAGCTTAGCGATACCGAAACGCTCAGCACGCAGATCGACCGGATGCTGAACGACCGGCGGTCGAGTCGATTCTGTGACAATTTCCCCGCCCAGTGGTTGCAACTGGATCGACTGATCACGTCGATCCCGGATCCAAAGAAATTCCCGTACTTCTACTACAATGGATATCGGACCAGCATTCACATGATGTCCGAACCACTGCTGCTCTTTGAGACGGTCTACATTGAAAACCGGTCGATCGTGGATCTTCTGGACCCGAAGTTCACCTGGCAGAGCGACATGCTGCGTGCGAACTACGAAGGTCATTCAAAAGGAGCCCGCCAGGTCAACGTGCAAGTCTTCAAACGCGTACCGCTGGACGACCCGCGTCGGGGCGGCGTGATTACCAACGCGGCCGTCATGACCATGACATCCACGCCCACGCGCACTCAGCCGATCACGCGCGGTGCCTGGGTGAACGCGGTGATCTTCAACGATCCACCGGAGCCGCCGCCAGCCGATGTTCCTCCTCTTCCTGAAGTCAACAAAGTGGAACTGGCGAAACTCACGATCCGCGAACGCCTGGCCGTGCATCGCAAACGCGCCGACTGCGCCGGCTGTCACAACAAGCTCGATCCACTCGGCTTTGCCCTGGAAAACTACGGCCCCACGGGTGTCTGGCGAGACAAATACGAGAACGGACGCGACGTAAACGTCAGCGGAGTACTCTTCAATCAGCACGAATTCAAATCCGTCGTCGAGTTCAAGCGTCTGATTCTGAAGGAAAAGCAACGATTCATTCGCGGGTTCGTCTCTCATCTGCTTTCCTACGCGCTCGGCCGGAAACTCGGACTTGCGGATTCACCCGCACTGGACGACATGACCGCAAAGGCGATGGCGGGTGAGGACCAGATGCGTGCGGTGCTCAAGAGTGTCGCGATGAGTGAACCGTTTCTTCACAAAAACACGCGAGATACTGCGGGACCGGACAATCACAACCCGAAGCGTAAGCGAGGAAACAGAACTGATTGAAGCGTTCGTCCTCGCTTACGCTTCGGGTTAAGAAAACGGGTTCAAGACCGATGGATGATCCAATCGCCTTCTTCCTCACATGGCCGACTTACGGCACGTGGCTTCCGGGAGATGAGCGTGGCTGGGTTGAATTCAAACGCGGTTGGCAATTGCCTGATCCGTCGAGACACATCGAAGCGCAAGCAAGAATGAAAGAAGACGCCTGCAGACTTGGACCTGTTGAACGCCAAATCGTCGAAGCACAGGTTGCCGAGACGTGTCAGTTCCGCGGTTGGAAATTGTTCGCGATCAGTTGCCGCAGAAACCACATGCATGTCGTCGTTGGAGCAGCCGATCCAAACCCAAAAAAGATCCGTGTTGATCTCAAAGCGTGGTGTACTCGGCGACTGAAGGAAAAGGCTGATCCGAATCGCGAGAATTGGTGGGCCGAACGCGGCAGCATCCGCTGGATTTTCAACGAAAACAGTCTCGAAACGGTGATTCTGTACGTTGCCGAAGCACAGGACAGAAAAGACAGAGACCACTCATAACCCGAAGCGTAAGCGAGATACCAATTCCTCGCTTACGCTTCGGGTTATGATGACCACTTCGACCAAGGATACCCAACAACATGACCAATAACACCAAAACTCATCCCGTTTCGCGACGCCGATTCCTCTCAGCCACCGGTGGTGCCGCGCTGAGCCTGCCCTGGCTTGAAAGCTTCACCAGCCGCCGCGATGCCGAGGGCAGTAGCAAGGCGTCTGCTCCGGCGCAGCGTCTGGCCTTCTTCTACCTGCCGAACGGGATCACACGACGAGGCTTCTTCCCTGGCGAGGGTGACCGGCCGCTGCCGAAGTTCGCCGGCCAGAACAACGTCTGGCGTTTTGAGGGCAAGACCGTTCCGCCGGGCAGCCACCCGCTGACGTTCACGCCGACGCTGGCTCCGCTGCACAAGATGCGGGACAAGGTCTCTGTCATTACCGGCCTGGATCGGATTTTTCAGCACGGGACCGACTCGCATGCTCAGTGCGCGTCCTGTTTCCTGACCAGCGTTGCGCCGTTCGAGGTCAAGAACTCCGCCTACCCGCTCGCCCGCACGCTGGACCACATCGCCGCCGACAGCATCGGCCAGACGACGCCTTATTCGACTCTCGAGCTGAGCTGCAACGACCACAAAAACAACATCGAATCCATCTACTTCGATAACATGTCGTGGTACGGCACCGGTCACGTCGCTCCCTCCATGAGAAACCCGCGAAATGTCTACGACCGGTTGTTCGGCACGCGAGCCAACACGCGTTTTCGAAACATCACCGATCTGGCCCTCGGCAACGCACGCCGGTTGCAACAGCGGCTGAGCATCGGCGACCGACGAAAGTTCGACGAGTACTTCGAGGCGATCCGAACGATCGAAAAACGAATGGATCGCATTGACTCAATGAAGTCCGAACTAGCCGCTGCAGAGGTCGAACGTCCGGCCGATCATTTGCCGCGCAACGAATACATCCACTTGATGGGTGATCTGCTGGTGACCGCCTTGCAGATCGGCGTAACGAACGTCGGTACGCTGATGGTGGGCCCCGAACGCTGGACGACGCCAACCAACTGGGAGGGAATCCTCGACAAGCCGCATAGTCATCACGCCATGACACACGCCCCGCATAACCATCTGGAAGATCTCCTGAAGCTGGACAACTTCCATGTCTCGGCGTTCGTACGACTGCTCGAACGGATGGACAACATCGAGGAAGCGGGCGGCACAACGCTGCTCGATAA
>CAUZVF010000868.1:0-3500 GCA_963582955.1 Planctomycetota bacterium | reverse complement strand
ACTCGGGGTCGCCGTTTCACGCTCGGGAACAATACGGCTTGGCAGTTCCAATCCACGCCAACGAATTCGCATTTGTTTGCCTCCAAGGTCGCTCGAAATTGAAAGGTGGGCGGCGTTTCCAATCGTTCTGAAAGGTGCAACCCACGCTGAATTGCCGGCGGGAACGCAGCAAAATAATAGGATCCCAAACTCAATGGCTGAGAATTACTTATTGAAAAGCGTGGCAGCCGACGGCCTTTACACCCTTCGCTTTTTCCGCGGACGACAGCCGTTATGTGGGAGCGGCGTAACATCTTCAATGGCTCGGATTGTGATCCCGGCAGTTTGCAATCCCGTGATGGCACTCTCACGTCCGGATCCCGGTCCCTTGACTTTGACTTCCATTTCCCGAACGCCGAATTTGGCCGCACGTTCGGCACACGTTTCGGCAGCCCGTTGGGCCGCAAAGGGCGTGCTCTTGCGGCTTCCCTTGAATCCGGATGTCCCGGCCGTTGCCCAACACAACACTTCACCATTCGTATCGGTAATCGTCACAATCGTGTTGTTGAACGTCGCTTTGATATGCGCGATCGCGCGCGTGACGTTGCGACGGACTCTTTTCTTCTTTGACTTGGCCACTCAGTAGCTCCTCGGCTTATGCTGTCTTCAGATCAGTTGTTTTTGGCGTGATGCCCGCCAAGATGTTGTCAATCAAAACGAAACGAGCCAGCCTTAATGACGCATATCCTTGACGCCCTTCTTGCCAGCAACAGTTTTTTTCACGCCCTTTCGTGTCCGCGCGTTGGTGCGCGTGCGCTGCCCACGAACCGGAAGTCCCCGGCGATGCCGAAGACCGCGGTACGATCGGATGTCACGCAACCGTGCTATGTTGCTTTGGACAGTCCGACGCAGATGGCCTTCCAGCGTGAGTTCGGTATCGAGGTGATTGTTAAGCCGAGTAATCTCGTCCTCGGTCAGATCACGTGCCTTGGCCTGCGGATCGATTGCCAAAGTATGGCAGGTATCAATCGCCGTCGTCCGGCCCACTCCGAACAGGTAGGTCAACGAAATATAAGTCGCTTTGTCGTTCGGGATGTCGACACCCTGAATACGTGGCATAAACGTCTACTCCACACGTCGGCTGTTTTCTTGGAAACCAACGATCGATGAACGGCGAAATTATCCTTGACGCTGCTTGTGTCGCGGATTCGAAGAGCAAATCACAAAGATCTTACCCTTGCGGCGAACCACTTTGCAGTTTTCACAAATTCTCTTAACACTACTTCGAACTTTCATTGTTCGGATCCTATCTCAACGCATGCGAGCCAACACGTCCGGCCATCCAGATATTATTGATTCACCGATGGCCAGTCACCAACAACCGAGACTCGTAAGCCACAGATGAATAGAACGCCGCACCGGAATTTAACCTCAAAATTATAGGCTCTACGGTCCATTTTTCACAAGGATTCGAGCCCGAATTCAATCCTGCGATTCCAAAAGTCCGGGATAGTTTCGCATCACCAAATGGCTGTCGATTTTCTGAACCAGATCAAGTGCAACCGAAACGACAATCAACAATCCCGTACCGCCATAAAAACTGGCGATCAGGAAGGGAATTCCCATCGATGTGGCGACTATCGTCGGAATGACAGCCACTAGAGCCAAAAAGGCGGCTCCGACGTAAGTAATTCGGACCATCACCTGTTCCAAGTAGGCCGCCGTGCGGCCGCCCGGCCGGTATCCCGGAATGAAGCTGCCGTAATCCTTCAAGTTGTTTGCCATGTCTTTGGGATTGAATGTGATGGCGGTCCAGAAATAGCAGAAGAAGTAGATCAGACTGATGTAGCAGATATTGTAGAGGTATCCGCGACCGATGAATGCGGAATCCAGTTGTTGAAGAATCCAGGATTGCGACCAAATATTGCTGAGCTGATGAAACAGGAAATATGGGAACATTAGCAAGCTGGACGCAAAAATAATCGGCATGACGCCGGCTTGATTGACACGTAATGGCAATGACTGCCGCTGACCGCCGTGAACCCGACGGCCCCGGACATGTTTCGCGCTCTGGATCGGAATTCGCCGTTGCCCCTGTGTAATCGCAATCACCCACACGACTACGAAAATGAATAAGCCACCCAACAGCAAAAACCTTTCGATGCCCGTATCGGTTCCCAACCTCAGGTTGATCTGGCCATTCGCAAACACAGGCCCAAACAACTGTGTGCCGGCACCCGGCATCTGAGCCAGAATTCCCGCCATGATCAGCAAGCTGATTCCGTTACCGATGCCGTATGCATCTATTTGTTCACCGATCCACATCAACAGCATTGTGCCCGCCGTCATTGTGATCGTGCCGACGACCCACCAGCCGAAAGTGTCGTACTCGGCCAGTATCACCGACTGGCCACCCCCCATCCCACTCGACATGGCCTTGATCCAAAAGAAACTTTGGCCCAAACAAATGACGACAGTGGCATAGCGCGTATATTCATTAATCTTCTTGCGGCCCGCCTCACCCTCTTTTTGCAATTTTTCCAACGGAGGGTAGACGCTGCCGAGAAGCTGAAAAATGATCGATGCCGAGATATACGGCATGATTCCAAGACCGAATATCGTGGAATTTCCAATGCGGGACGCCGAGAACAGTGCGACGATCTGCATAATCTGTCCCAAGCCGCCTTCGCCGCCCTTCTGCATTTTCTCGATATTCTCTGCCATCTGCCCCTGGTCGACGAACGGCAGGGGAATCCAAAATCCCATGCGGTACACCGCCAGCAGCGCCAGCGTCAGAAAGATCTTTCTGCGCAGCTCGGGGATTCTGAAGACAGTAAAAATTCTTCCTAGCATCGAAATCTCGTCCTTTTGCCCGAGATCCAATTCCGCGATTAATCAGGTGCATAACGGCGGAACCCGCACCTTACTGATCCGCGAGATTGTCGTCCCCGAGGGATTTAGCCCTTTGTCCTGGATGCTTCGGTCATTCGCCGGAGAACGCTCATCCTTGAGCGACACGTGTCAGGATCAGACGATTCTCTCGACCTTACCGCCCGAGGCGGTGATTTTTTCTTCTGCCGTCTTGGAAAACCGATGTGCGTGAACAGTCAGTTTCTTCGTCAAGTCGCCGTTTCCAAGCACCTTAATAACATCAAAACGGCCTTTTGCTAAGCCCTTTTTGGCTAAAGCATCGAGATCCACGGTGGCCCCGTCCTCGAATGCACGGTCCAAAGCCGACACGTTCACGATAGTGACCGTCTTGGCAAATCGCTTGTTGTTAAAACCGACTTTGGCGACACGTAGAAACAGCGGGCTCTGACCGCCTTCGTGGCCGCGGCGATAGGACGCACCAGCCCGGCTGCCATAACCTTTGTGTCCCCGGCCGCAAGTCTTGCCGTGGCCCGAACCCGTTCCGCGAC
The DNA here is from genome assembly GCA_963582955.1 of Planctomycetota bacterium. Classification (GTDB taxonomy): domain Bacteria; phylum Planctomycetota; class Planctomycetia; order Planctomycetales; family Planctomycetaceae; genus CAUZVF01. The sequence goes on along the minus strand of CAUZVF010000868.1, from coordinate 102 downwards.
CGACACGCTTTCGCTTCTTATTCTTCTGAATCCCTCGATGGATGTCGTTGATAATCATTAGAGTTCTACCCCTCGCAAGCGGGCCACTTCATCACGTGTTCG
>CAUZVF010000867.1:0-3503 GCA_963582955.1 Planctomycetota bacterium | reverse complement strand
AACCGAGTTTGCGTGCAGCCGTCACTTTCGAGTTGACGAATCGTTCTCAACACCAGGAATCGTGACTCGTTCAGACCAACTTCATCGTAGGCGGCCGTCAACTGAGATCGAATCAACCGACAAACACGCAGCAACGCGCCAACCACAAAGCCCGCGTCGTATTCAGTGTCCCTCGTCATGTTGAACTTTGAATCCATGCGTGTTCGGTGATTGTTCTCAAAGTGCGGAGTGAAAACATAACACTGCGGAAGCGAATCATTCGCTTCTTAACTATTCGGTTTTGAATTCTTCGCTCATGAAGTGTGGCAACACAGTCGTCACGATCGGAAAACTTTTGCTATCTTCACAAACGCAGTGCGCACGCACAGCGTGGTTGTTCTGAACGGTTAATCGTACTTTCGGCGCTGATCGGCGTTTTCGGCGTCAGAATAATCAACCATTGGTTGCGCGGTGGCTTTCCCGTGCCGATGAAAAGCCTCACAATCAATGCGGCCAGAAACCAAGAATCTCAAAACATTCGGAGTCTTCCATGATTTCTTGCACACGTTCGCTGAAATCGACCTTCATCGTTGCATTTATCATCGCCAGCGGATTCATAGCCCGAACCCAAGCAGCCACACCCTCGAAACCAAATATCGTCGTCATTTTCTGTGACGATCTTGGTTACGGAGATCTCGGCTGTTTCGGGCATCCGACAATTCGCACGCCAAATCTCGATCGCATGGCGGCCGAGGGAATGAAATTCACTCAGTTTTATTCCGCGGCCCCGGTTTGTACTCCCAGCCGAGCGGCTCTGATGACGGGGCGCTTGCCGATTCGCAACGGAATGTGCAGCGATCGGCGGCGCGTGTTGTTTCCGAATTCCGGTGGCGGCATACCGGCCGAAGAAGTGACTCTGGCCGAAGGACTAAAAACCGCCGGTTACGCGACGGCGTGCGTCGGCAAATGGCACTTAGGTCATCTGCCCCAATTCTTACCGACGAACAATGGCTTCGACAGCTACTTCGGTATCCCCTATTCCAACGACATGGACCGCGTCAATGACGCGCCGAAAGGCCGCGCACCGTTTTGGAATCCAAAAGTCAAGTACTGGAATGTGCCGTTGATGCGGGACACGAAAACCGTGGAACGTCCGGCCGATCAGACTACGATCACGAAACGATACACTCAGGAAGCCACCAAGTTCATCAAGTCTCACACCGACAAACCATTCTTCTTGTACATGCCTCACAGCATGCCGCATGTGCCACTGTTTCGGTCGAAGGATTTTGTCGGCCGCAGCTCTCGCGGATTGTTCGGCGATGTGATCGAAGAAATCGATTGGAGTGTCGGCCAAATCCTCGACACGCTACGTGCAAGCAAACTCGAAAAGAAGACAATCGTGTGGTTTACCAGCGATAACGGTCCGTGGCTGATTTTCAAGGAACAAGGCGGTTCGGCCGGACTGTTGCGAGACGGCAAAGGCAGCACATGGGAAGGCGGCATGCGAGAACCCACGCTGGCCTGGTGGCCCGGCACCATTCCCGCCGGCCGCGTGACCCAAGAACTGGGCACAACAATGGACATTTTCACAACGAGCCTGAAACTGGCCGCAGCGGAAGTGCCGTCAGACCGCCAGATCGACGGAGTTGACCTTCAGAGTGTCTTGCGCGGCGGGCGCCGCGGGCCTCGCGACACCGTGTATTACTACCGCGGCACTCGTCTGATGGCCGTCCGCGTGGGACCGTGGAAAGCCCACTTCATGACCCAACCGGCCTACGGACGTAAGCAGGCCGAGAAACATGATCCGCCGGAACTCTACAATTTAGATGTCGACCCTGGCGAGCATTACAACGTCGCCAAAGACAATCCGAAAGTTATCGAAGCCATCTCGAAAGTTGCCGACCAGCACAAAGGCAAAGTCGACGCCCCGCCGTCTCAATTGGAAATACCGCTGAAAACAAGTCGCTAATCATTTCGTAATCTCGCCGGGAAAATGTCATGACGATCCAACCTGATCTGACACGTCGTGGTTTCATTCAATCCGCAGGGATCGCGACTGCCACGAGTTTGGGCATGTCGTCCAATTTGTGCTTCGCCAAAGCCGAGTCCTCGATGCTCATCATCGACTGCCACGCACATATTTACGGTGAAGACGAGACAAAGTATCCGACAATCGAGAAGCCTTATCGTCCGCCGAAAGGCAAGGGCACGATCTCGCATCTGAAGGCCGAAATGAAGAATTCTGGAGTGCGACATGTGACGGCGATTCAGACCAGCACGTTCTACCGGTTTGACAATCGATTCACGTCCGACTCGGCGCGTGACAATAAAGACTTCATGGCCGGAGTCGTCACGCTCGATCCCGACAATCCCGCCAGCCCCGACATGCTGGAACGGTACGTCAAGGAATACAACGTCCGCGGCATGCGCAGCATTTCGGCCAAGAGCGGGAAGCTGGACGATCCCGGAGTTGACAAACTGTGGGCGACTGCCGAGCGATTAGGCATTGTGATCAACGCGCTGGTCAACCGCGACAAACGCAAAGAAGTCGAAAGCCTGGCGCGGAGGCATCCGAAATTGTCGGTCGTGATCGACCATTGCCTGAATCTGAAGGCGGGACCGAATCTGAAAGCGACGTTGAAGGACATGGTTGCGCTGGCAAAGTTACCAAACATCCATGCCAAGCTGACGTTCATTCCCACCGGGACGGCTCAGCCGTTTCCATGCCGCGACATGCACGACGCCTGCCGAGCCGTCATCGATGCCTACAGCCCCGGCCGGTGTGTCTGGGGCAGCGATTTTCCGTGCGAGCTGTGGTGCCCGAAAATCAGCTACTCGCAACACTTGAAGATCTTCACGCACGAAATGGGGCTGGACCAGAAAACTCAAGAGGCCGTCTTGGGGCAAACAGCTTTTCGCTTGTGGTTTCGACCGCGCGGCAAGCCAGTTTGAAATGTTGAAGTCTCTACGAGCCGACGCCGACTTGCTGGGTCTCGGCGGCAGCTTCATCAATGATCGGCACGGCAAATGGCCCAGGTAATTCCTCAGCCGCGCTCGGTGCCCGTGGATCTTTCTGCTTGACGAGCCAGCGCAGGCCGGCGGTGGCGATTAACGCGGCGATTACGAGTGTCGGCCAGCGGTAATGAAGCGCGGTGGCGTCGAGTTGGACGAATAATGACAGAGGTCCATTCTCGATCGCGTCCGGTAGTTTTTCGTTCCACATGGTGCTGCACCGTCCGTGCAGAACACCGAGTGAGTTGTAGATGAAGTGGAACAAAATACACGGCAACAGGCTTCCGCTACGGATCGCGATCAGGCCCAAGACCAATCCCAGCAGAGTGGCGTTGAAAACCTGTTGTGGAATCATGTGCATGATTCCAAATGTCAAAGCCGACAGGATGATGGCGAGTCCGACACGTTTTGAGTGTCGGAATCCGCTCAGGATGAATCCTCGAAATGCAATCTCTTCACAAATTGCGGGAGACACGGCAAAGGCCAGTAATACGAACCAAAGCGGCTGC
>CAUZVF010000866.1:0-3506 GCA_963582955.1 Planctomycetota bacterium | reverse complement strand
TGACGGAGTTCATCATGGCCGACACAAACGGTCCTGAAACCGAAAAAACCATCCCCGATGACGAGTCGGTCTTTACGATCGAGACATCAGAACGTCCGCCCGACTTAGACCAAATCCTTCAGGGCGTGCGGACGGCTTTAGGGCCGCTCGCATCACTGAAATTGACCGTCGTTTTGTTCGCAATGGCGATCTTTATCGTCTTTGCCGGCACGCTGGCACAGGTCGAAAAGGACATTTGGGAGGTCATCGACGACTATTTTCGCACGGCCATTGCCTTCATTCCATTCCGAATTTTCTTTCCCAAATCATTTTTTCCAGATGGCACACTGTTGGCCAATTTTCGGGAAACTTCACGGGGCATCTGGTTCCCAGGAGGCTGGCTGATTGGGGCGACCATGTTCGTCAATCTGCTGGCGGCTCACTTAGTACGTTTCAAGGTTCAAGCCAAAGATACTCGCCTGGCCGCAGGATTGGGCGTAATTCTCGCCGGTTGTGTCATGACATGGCTGGTCATTCTAAGCGGTTCGAACAGCGATGGGTTTCAGGAAGCCGCGATCAGTTGGTCGGTGCTCTGGGAATTGATGAAGTACGGTCTCGGCGCGTTATGGCTCGGGATGGCAACCGCACTCTTGCGGATCGAACACAAGCGCAGGCTGGAATTCTGGCTGTTCGGGGCGATCGTCGTTGGAATCGGTGCCGTCGTGGTCTGGTTGTTTTATCAAGGAGACGCGGCGCAATTCGATAATGCGACGATGCGAATTTTGTGGCAATTGATTAAGGCCACATTCGCCGGACTGGTTCTACTCGGCGGCAGTATCATGGTTTTCAAGAAACGCGCCGGAATCGTGCTAATCCACGGCGGCGTTTTTCTGATGATGCTCAGCGAATTGTTGGTCGGGCTGACCGCCATCGAAACCCGAATGACAATCCAAGAGGGCGCGACGACGAATTTCGCGCAAGACATTCGCACGTTCGAATTGGCGGTCACCGACCGAAATGTCGCCGACTTGCCAGACGAAGACCGCGTTGTCGTCGTCCCGAAGAACATTCTAATGAAGGAAGACGGCGAGAAGTTCAAACAGGTCAGGCATTCAGACCTGCCATTTGACATGACAGTTTTGAAATACCTGGAGAACTCGGCCCTCCGAAGCCTGAAAGACGGTGACGACAATCCGGCAACCGCTGGTGCGGGACTGCAGCAAACGGTCGACGAGGCCAAAATCGGCACGGGCGTTGATGCTGACGGCAGCGTTGATATCCCGTCAGCCTATGTCCGTTTCAACGAAAAGGACACAGGCAAGGAAATTGCAACTTATCTGTTGAATGTTTTTCTCAAAGATCAACAAATCAACGTCGGCGAGAAAACCTACGACATCGCCCTGCGGTTCAAGCAAACGTACAAACCCTATTTCGTGCATTTGATTGATGTCAAGAAAGAAGATTACATCGGCACAAATACGCCCCGTGATTATTCGTCTTACGTGCGGTTGTTCGATCCGACGCGCAACGTCGATCGCAAGATCCGCATTTGGATGAACAACCCGCTACGGTTCGCCGGCGAGACGTTTTATCAGAGCAGTTATTATCGTGACCCGCGAACCGGCGTTGAATCAACGACTCTACAAGTCGTAACGAACCAAGGCTGGATGATTCCGTATGTCTCGTGCATGATCGTCGTGGTCGGCCTGATCGCTCATTTTTGGGTTGTGTTACTGCGGTTTTTGAACCGCCGCGCGTCGGACCAATTCTCGGCGCCTGCCGAATCGAAACCGGGTGTTGCATTGGCGAACGCGGCGGCCGGCAACCAATCTTCTCTGGTATTCGCTGCGGTGATCGTCGTCATTTTCGGCGGCTGGATGATCGGAAAAGCGCGCGTGCCGCGAACCTCGGACGACGTGATGAATCTCTACGAATTCGGCAAGATTCCCGTCGTCTATCAGGGACGTATCAAACCGCTCGATACGCTGGCACGCAATAGTCTGCGAATCATTTCCGGCAAACAAGCGGTGGTTGACGAACATGGAAAAAAACGACCGGCCATTCGCTGGTTCATCGACACGATTGCCAAGCCCCAAGAATCATTCAAATACCGGGTCTTTCGCATCGAGAACTTGGACCTGCTGGAAACGCTGGAACTTCCACGGCGGAAGGGATTTCTGTATTCCGTTGACGAAATCGGCGGGAAGTTGGATGTCCTCACGAAACAATCGGAATTGGCCCGGAAGGAAGACGTCGAGAAATTAACGATCCACCAACGCAAAGTTTTGGAACTCGAGAAAAAGATCGGCACGCTCGACTTGATCGTCCAGTCATTTTCACCACCACGTATTCGTCGTGAATCGGCCCGTGAGGATCTGAGCCGTGCAGTAATGGCACTCAGAATGTTCGAGAACCGGCATCCGCCGCTTGTCATTCCGCCATCGCCAGACGTCGATCCCGAAGACGACTTCCTGACGAAAGGAAAGTGGGCGACTTATTCGATGGGTTGGACCGCGGATTTGATGCAGCAGTTCCTCGAGAAAGACGGAAATCCAGCCGTCAAATCGTTCACGAACATGATTGTTGCGTACGCGGACAGAGACGTGGAAACATTCAATCTCGAAGTCGCCAAGTACCGCGAGTCACTCGCCGCGAATCCACCCGAAATGCTCGTCGGCAAGGATAAGACGAACTTCGAGGCGTTTTTTAATCATTTTGAGCCGTTTTATCACGCTGCGGCGTTGTACGTAATTGCATTCATACTGGCGGCGTTGGCATGGCTGGGTTGGAGCCACGGGTTGAACCGAGCATCGTTTTGGCTGATCGCATTTACGTTTCTTGTCCACTGCTTTGCACTCGGTGCAAGAGTCTATATTTCCGGACGGCCGCCTGTCACGAATCTTTATTCATCCGCTGTGTTTATCGGCGCGGCTTGTGTTTTGTTTGGGTTGATCATTGAACTTTTGTATCGATTGGGTGTTGGAAATATCTTGGCGGCCGTTTCTGGATTCGTCACGCTCGTAATCGCGCATTTCCTGTCGGGTGACGGAGACACATTCACGGTGTTGCAAGCCGTGCTGGATACTCAAGTTTGGCTGGCGACGCACGTCGTTTGTATCACGCTGGGTTATTCGGCAACATTCTTTGCGGGACTGCTAGGGTTGATGTATATCCTCCGTGGCACGTTAACGCCGTCGTTGAGTAAGAGTGTTGCAAAAGATCTCACTCGAATGACCTACGGCACGCTTTGTTTCGCGATCTTCTTCAGCTTTTTCGGGACAGTGCTCGGCGGTCTGTGGGCCGACGATTCTTGGGGCCGGTTCTGGGGCTGGGATCCCAAAGAGAATGGCGCGTTGATCATCGTGCTTTGGAATGCACTCGTCCTGCACGCCCGCTGGGGCGGAATGGTCAAGGACCGCGGACTGGCCGTGTTGGTGATCGGTGGCAACATTGTCACAGGTTGGTCGTGGTTCGGAGTTAACGAATTGGGCGTCGGGCTGCATTCATACGGATTCACCGAAGGAGTC
>CAUZVF010000865.1:0-3525 GCA_963582955.1 Planctomycetota bacterium | reverse complement strand
GTTGAACGATGTAGTTGCTGCCGACCGCCGAAAGTGTCTTGGCTTCATTTTCCAAGATCAATCGGGCGGCGGGATCGTCCTTCAAGTCATCTCGAAGCAGCTTGAGCGCGAATTGCTCGCGAGATGCCGATCGTGAAACTCGCCAGATATCAAACCACTGTCCGCGACGAACCAAGTGGTCGATGACGTACTCGTCGCCGATTTGGGGAATGCCTGTTGGCGGTGTTTGGCTTGGTAACGGTTCGGGCGTTCTTGATGTGTTGTCCATTTCAGACCGACTCTCACGAAAGATTTGATACCAGTTTCTTTCGTCAATATCGGCGCTATTTGAAACTTGCTTCTGAAAAACCGGACGTATCAAAAAAAACGGAGACAGCAATTCTGCTGTCCCCGATACAAACGGAACTATAAGCTGCTACTCAAACAATGAAAATCTATTCGAATGCGATGCTCAACCAACCGTCCAACGACTTAATCGTTGCCAATGACAGTTTGATCGGTTCTTGTCCTTCCCGTTCGATATCGAGATGCCGATCGATCTTACGTGGCGGCAATGCGGCACCGATCTTACGCCGGACGACACCCGCCCGCACAATTTGACGGGCAAGGCTCTTCGGACGTTCGACCGGGGCAACGGAAATCGATCCCCGTTCGATAACAATGTCGTCGCCGACGATTCTCAAAGTCAACGGAACCGTGATCGTCTGAGTCGGAATATCCTCTTCTCCTTCGTCTTGTTTCAGGCCAGCACGAATGATCAGAGTTAATCCGCTGTCAGTGACGGCGATCCGAATTGGATCTGAATCGGGGAAAATCAGAGTTGCCGGGTCATCATCGTCCGTGTCCGATTCCTTTTTCGCATTTGATTTGCCCAAATCACGACCGATCGCTTGTGACAGTGATTCCTCGATTTCGGCGGCAACCTGATCTTCGGTCACGGTCCGGCCCGCGAGATTCAAACGATCCAGCGCGTTGTTCAATAGGCTTTCATGAATATGAAGTACCATGCCTTCATTGGTGGTCAGTTTCGTGATCGGCGTGTCGGCGGCCAACTCTCCGTCGGTCATGAGGCGTGTCTTGATGGAAACTTCGTTCTCACTCGACCGAAAGCTCATTGCCGACGGATACAGGTTGAGTTCGCGTAGCGGCCGGTTGACTTTGTCTTCCAATTCCTTGTTGGCATCATTGAAACTCTTATCGACTTCCTGATTGAATTCGGGAAGTACACGTGAGGAAACACGCTGCCGGGCAATCGCTTCGGACTCGGGACGTTTCTTGCGCGCCACACGGACGGCAATTCCGTCAGCAAGACTGCCGAAAATAGGCACGCGGCTGTAGCTGGTGCGGGCACCGGTGGTGTGATTGTTCGCGCTAACACTGATGGTTGCCGGTCGCGTGGCGAACTTGTCGCCATCGAAAATCACTTCTTTCTTGGCGATGAATTTGTGAACACCCGATGTGAAAATCGTGGCTTGCTCGGTCGTGCCCGTCGTCGTGGATTGCGTTGTGCCATCTAGGACGAGCTGGAATCGAATTCCACTGTCGCTCGCTTTCAGGTCGATGGCGACCACGGTATTCGTTGTTTGTGTTCCACGAACTTGGGCCCCCAGGATGAAGTCGTGGACCGGACCGTTGTCGACGCGCTTTTCTCCGATCAGCTTCGAGAGGAGTTTTTCCGAGGCGACAATTCGCAAGTTGTAGTTGAAATAATGCGATCGCAGGGCATCGCCAATTTGATCGCCGCCGTCCGGAGCTAACTCGCGAATTCGCGCGAACGCTTTGCGGGCGTTTTTCGAGTCCACGGCACTGCTCGACGATTCGAAGCTCTCGACGGCATTCAGCAATTCCGCGAGCTGCTTGCGTAATTCCGTTTTGTCCGTGGGCTTGTTCGCCGCGTGGGCAATTTGCAGATATTGATCCAGCGATTCTTCAAGTGCTCGGAATTCCTCTTTTTCAAGGAATGCTCGCTGGTCGGCTTGTTGCAATTTGGTCTTGTTCCGAAACCGCTGTTGCACGAGCAACAGGACTGGTGCCGACGAATCCGTCTGCCCCGATTGATTTAGGATTTCGCGGATCTCGTTAACGCGGACATATTGCAGCCATCCAGTGCCTTTTGGAAGCGGGCTCAAGTAATTGTCGAGTTTCGACAAAGCGACCTCGACGTCCTTTCTCGCGGCATTCAATTTGGCAACTTTCGCCACCGCCGGATCAAGCTGCAACGTATTCAGCGCGGCCTCGGCCAATTCAACGCGACGTAACAGCCGTCCATGCAGGCTGACGAGCGAATCAAAAATCTGCTGGTATCGATCGTCCGCCAGTGCCAGTCGCATGACGCGCAATCTCGATCTGAGTTTTTCGATCTTTGCTCGCTGGCTTTTTGCGTCGAGATTGCCGCTTTCGTAGAGCTCAGCCACTTGAGCGGCGGCTTCCTGTCCCCAATCCTTCCAATTGCCGTCGAGGATCGAAAAGGCTTCGGCCGAGAGATCCTCTGGAATCTCGCTCGGTAGCACTCCTTGCAGGCCCACCGGCTGGGAATCTGACTCAACGTCATCGAAACCCGATGTTGCGGAAGCCACAAACGTGATTGTGATTAGGATGGCCGCACCAATCTGCAACCACCGCCGTGCATCCACGGCACTCGGCAATGATGATTGTTCGGAGCTTTTCTTCGGCGTTTCCGTGCCGATCAGTGCTTTCGGCAACCAGGTCAAACGACCTTCTGCTGAGGATTGTGTCTTGCGGGGAGATTGGGGAAATTGGATCATTTGTGCTTACACTCCGTTGAAAATAGGGCGCGTCCGCGGCGACGGGCAATACTTACTATCGAGTATCTTGGCCAACTTAACGGAGACCAAGATGCCACTCGAGGCGAACAGGTTGAGAATCGTTCGCAGCCCGCAACTCCTTTTGCCTGTTTGATCTAGCTCTGGTAGCCCGTGGAGTCTAGTTGAACTCTGAAATCCGTGCAATTGGTACAACCGATTGCTTCGGATAAAACCGCCTGATTGTCTATTCTTTTCCACGGCCATCGTCCATGATCTCACTTTTCATCGGCAAGGCTGCCTTGGAACCTGATTCTCCGCCGTGTCTGAAACATCGTCGTTAATTTCTGGCCTCACCCCCAGCCAAGCCCGTGCCGTCGCGCATGTCGAGGGACCGTTGCTGGTGCTCGCGGGCCCCGGATCGGGAAAGACGCGCGTCATCACGCGCCGGATCGCGCATTTGATCCAACAAGGCGCGGCGGCGCGCAGCATCGTGGCGATTACATTTACAAACAAAGCGGCGGACGAAATGGCACGCCGTGTCGCTGAGTTGTTGCCGAACCAATACGTTTGGATCAGCACTTTTCACCGGTTCTGTGCCCGGCTGTTGCGGCAACATGCCGAGCTGGTCGGTTTGAAGCCGAATTTCTCGATCGCCGACATTTCCGATCAGAAACAATTGGTGCGAGACGCCATCAGCGAAGCCGACCTCGATCCGGTCCATTTCGCACCCGCAAAGATCGCCGCGAGAATCAGCCGCTTG
>CAUZVF010000864.1:0-3530 GCA_963582955.1 Planctomycetota bacterium | reverse complement strand
AAAAGTTCTTTCTTGTTTAACGGCGAGCCGCAGGCGACTGCGTTTCGTCGCGTGAATCGGTTTCCAAAAACGCAGTCGCCTGCGGCTCGCCGTTAAACGAATCGATCAAATCGGGAAATAGGTTTTGAAGAGCATCTAAGACTTAACCATCAACGGACTGAAAGTGCAATTGTCACAGCCATCCCAACACACACTTTCGGCTTCACCCACCCAATCTCACAGGGTTGTACTCAACTGTGAAGGAGACGAGAATTTGGCCACAATGATCGATGTGACAAACCCCGAATCATTTCAGCCGGAAGTACGTCCATGCCGGACGGACAAGATCATCGCCGTCATGCCGGCGTATAACGCCGCGCGCACTCTGCGGCAAACGGTCGACGACATCCCGGAAGGCTCGGTCGACGAGATCATTCTGGTCGATGATTGCAGCACCGACGACACCGTGCGGCTGGCGCGTGAAATCGGGCTGACGGTCATCGAACATGAAGAGAACCGCGGCTACGGAGCCAATCAAAAAACATGCTACCGTCACGCACTCGACAAAGGAGCCGATTACGTCGTCATGATTCACCCCGACTACCAGTACGACAGCCGCGTGATTCCCGTCGCGATCGAACTCTTGCGCCTCGGAATCTGCGATTGCATTCTTGGTTCCCGCATTCGTACGCGCAAAGAAGCACTCGACGGCGGCATGCCGTTCTACAAATACATCGCCAACCGATTCCTGACGACGGTCGAGAACATCGCGCTGGGCCAAAACGTCGCCGACTTCCACAGCGGATTCCGAGCCTATCGCCGCGAGGTGTTGGAAACGATCCCGTTCGAACGCAATTCCGACGGATTCGATTTCGACAGCCAGTTCTTGGCTCAGTCGGTCTACTTCGGCTACAAGCTGGGAGACATCCCGGTCCCCGTCCGCTATTTCGACGAAGCCTCCAGCATCAACTTCCGCCGCAGTACTTTCTACGGATTGGCCACGTTGTGGATCATGGCCAAATACTGGCTGCAACGGCTGGGAATCTACAAGTCGCGACTATTCAGACGCACGTCAGAGATCGAAGAAACCAGCCAAAGCGCCGATCAGTGATAAGGCGCGCGGCAGTTAAGAACGTACCGATAGGAATCCACGGGCCAGCGCCCAGTGGCACTCACTTTACCGACGGTATCGTTTCGTCAAGTTAAACGACGAGTCGGACAGTTATCCGTTTTGGCCAGGAACCTCACGGTTCCCGCTAGCCAAGAGCAATGAAGCTCAAAATACCAGGCTAGCGGGAACCGTTAGGTTCCTGGCCCCCATCAACGGTTTCCCGAATGTTGCATCTAAAGTGAGTGCCATTGGGCTAGCGCCCAGCGGCTAAGTATCCAACGTCCGGGGTCAGGCGTGCAGAATGCTGGTTTTATTTCCGTCCCGCTCCTAATTTCATCAGCCGCGACGCGCGCGCGTCCGGTTCGTGCTGCTAAGTTCTCATCCGCCGCTCGCCCTCGGCCTAGAATTGGTTAACCAGCCGCCAAGGAATCCAGAGGACTATTGACGGCAATTCCCGGCCGATTCAACACATGGGTATAAATCATCGTCGTCGAGACATCCTTGTGGCCCAGCAAGTCCTGAATCGTGCGGATGTCACATCCGCTTTCCAAGAGGTGCGTCGCAAATGAATGCCGCAAACTGTGAGGAACGATTTTCTTATCAATCGCGGCCCGACGTATTGCCCGTTTTAAGGCACTGCTGAACACACTTTCGTGCAAGTGGTGGCGGCGCATCACGCCCGAATTCGGGTCGCGAGACGGCTTTGAAGCGGGAAACACGTATTGCCACGCGAACTCGATCGCGGCACTGGGATACTTGCGTGCCAAAGCGTGAGGCAGCCAGACTCGGCCGAATCCCTCCGCCAAGTCGCGCTCGTGCAGCTCGCGAGCTATTTGGATTTGCCCGCGCAATGCGTCCGCCGTTTCCGTCGGCAATACTGTCACGCGATCCTTTTCGCCCTTGCCGTCTCGGATGACGAGCTGTCCTTGATCAAAATCCACGTCCTTCACGCGTAACCGCAAGCACTCCAAATGCCTCAAACCGGCACCGTACAACAATTGGCACACCAGCAAATTGCGTCCTCCGAATTCCGACATCAGCCGACGCATCTCGGCACGGCTCAGCACGACCGGCAGCCGGTCCGACGCTTTCGCCCGCACGGCATCGATGAATTGCAGTTCCCGCTTCAGCACTTTCTGGAACAGAAACAACAGCGCGCTAAGTGCTTGGTTCTGAGTGCTGGCTGAGACATTTTGTTCAACGGCGAGATCGCTCAGGAATTCTTTGACGTCGTTTTCGCCCAGCCGGGCCGCCGCTTGCCGGTCCGCACAGTGATAATGCTTCAAGAAACGTTGTGCCCAACCGGCGTAAGCGATCTCAGTTCTTCGCGAGTAGTGCAACAGCCGCAATTCGCGTCGCAAGCCCTGAATCAACTCGTGCTCATCCGGGTCGATTCGCCCGATCAAGTCGATCGCGGCCGCCGGGTCGACGGTGGCACCACCGTTGTCGTCCCGTCGCTCACGCTCTGCCAATTTCGACAACGCCTGACGAATCTCGTCGAGAGTTGGCTCGCGCTGTTTGAGCACATCAGTTCGATAGAATTCGATCGCCCGCACGGCTTGTAAGCGTTGCCACGCCGTTTTGCCCCGATTTTTCTGTTCGATCAGGAACTCGATGACCAGCGCCGGCTCGGCCACCAGGTTTTGATGCGGCTTTGCGTTTTGGAACCGAGCGAATGACTCCCCCCATCGCAGAAACCACGTCTTATCTTTCTCAGCCAGCTTTGACCGCCGAATCACGACGTTCATCCGTGCCACGCTCATTCCTCGCCCTCCTGTCATGGAATGGATTGAATCGACTCATGGAATGGATTGAATCGACTTCAATCACCATACAATTGCCGCAGAGTTCGTGTCTCGGCTTCAAGCCGTGTTGGACGATCAGTGACATCTAAGAAATCGCTGAACCGGAGTGGCGGTTGGGCGCGGAATGAGAGATTGAAAGTCGCTGGCCGCCGCCCGGTTAGCTCAGGCGTTAGCCAGGAACGTATGCGTTGCACCAGAAGCCGGCAGCATGAACAGTCACTCCAACTTCCGACTTTCCCGCTCAGGCGGTATCGGAGGATTATTAGCGGACAACTCTTGCTAGGCAGCAAAAACCACAACTCGGAAACGTGAAATGCAAGTCGATCCACGAGACATCACGTTTCCTCCATTTCTCTGGTACATCGTTCCCGGCCTCAACTGCATAGTGATAATCTTGTTCCTGCCAATCGCTCTTATTCATCCGCCGTTGCTTAAAGAGATCGCCTCAATTGGCGGCGTTGCCATCGTATTCGTCTTCGCATTGGTTACCGGTTTCATTATGGCTTCTTTTAAGCTGTATGGGGTGGTGACGTTTTTGCGGACAGTGCGTCCTCTTATTTTGGTTGTTTGATGAGAGCTTCGAACTGTGCTGGTTTGAGGTATTCGAGGCTGGAGTGTTTGCGATCGAAGTTGTA
>CAUZVF010000863.1:0-3531 GCA_963582955.1 Planctomycetota bacterium | reverse complement strand
CGCCAACAAAGAACATTGCCGCAATCGCCAGATACGAGAAACGTCCGGGATTCTCCGACCGTCGCGATGTTTGAGGATCGTTGAGCATATGACACCTTGAATCTTCGTTGAATCCCTCAAGACAAGGATCTTTGGCATGTAGACGATGGGAAGAGGAATGACCGAGTACGATATAAAGAATTGGCGGTGTTCGAGAGAAGGTGCAACGCGCCATTTAGCCGAAGAACTCGTCCAGTTCAGAAAACTCAAACAAACGGGCGACACCGATGCTTTCTCAATGATCCTGTGAAGCGGCAACAAAAGAAGGAAGGCTTGCTTGCCTGGGTTTGGCGAGACCATCGACCTGGAATGATTCGTGTCCGTGTGATGGAGGACCAGGCTGGATCGATGCAGATGGCAAAAACGGAAAAGCAATATCACCGGCTGCGTGGATTCGCGTGGAAAGTACGGTTCACTTTTTATCTGTATCCCCAAGAGGACAACCAGTGATATTTGATTCCGGCAGAGTGGCCGGATGTTCGTCAGGTGCCACGGGTGGCGTGACGCAAACGATGGGACAATGACGAACTCGATTGCCCCTTTGAGCGATCTCGAAGGCGTTCGCTAAAAGCCACCCGTGCCGAGCCGCGATTTGTGTTCGTATCGATTGGCGGTGGACTCGCGGCGCCGAACGCCACGGACAATCTCGTCGCCCAGTGAACCGAACGCGTAAATGAACTCCCGCGGATGACTGAGCGGTATCTTCACACCGCGATGGATTGTGAGCGGACGGGGATTACGCGGCTTCCAGTCCAGGGCAATCAGTTCGTTGGCGGGCGGCTCGGCAGGGGAGTCGAAACGCCGCACGACGAGCTTCCCCGTCGCGTAGTACCACTCCGTCAACCGGCCCTGATTGACATCCAGTTCGAGCACCGTGCGGCCGCCGTATGTGACTCGCCGGTCGGTCGCCGCCAGAACATCTCCGGCGACATGAACACTGAACGGCACCGTCTTGTCATCGACCTGCCAACGTTTCTCTTCGGGCAACCACACACGCAGTTTGTTGTCGGTGGCCGACGAGCGACCTTTGGAAAACAGCCGACCGTCGAAGCCAAACAAATACGTTCCCGCATCCGTGGTCGGCCGCGGAACGCGTTGAGGCGAGAAGTTTTTCTCGCCAGCCGTGCGAACGTAGACGTGGAGCATGCGCCGGTCGCTACGATCTTGAGTGTTGTAGGCGTTCAGCACTGCTGCTTCTCCATGCATCGATTGGCATGGCCGCGAGCCCGCAACAGCTCAGAGTGAAGATGACGATTGACCTCAGACGGGACGCGCGACAGGCGCTCGGGACATTGTGGGAGGCGACTGACCGGAATGGGCGACCCGTGGCCGGCGCAGGGGTCGTGTTTGGGTCATTTGCTACTTCTTCTTAGGGATTGATGCTGGTTCAACAAATCCCGGCAAGGTGCCGATATCGAGCGGTTGCGTGGCGCGTGCGGTCCGCGATGCTTGCAGGAAGGCGACCAGATCGGCCATTTCCGGTTTAGTGATCTTCTTCTCCAGACCTTCCGGCATCAGCGACTTGCCCGTACTGGCCAACTCCTCAATGTTGGTGCGAAGAATCGTGTCGGTTTTGTTTTCTTCGCGTCTCAGAGTGATGCTGGTGGCGGTTTGAGTGGCGATCATGCCCGTGAAGACACGCCCGTTCGTGTCGACGACTGTGTAAGTCTCATATTTCGGCATCACGTAGCGGTTCGGATCAAGCACGTGTGTGAGCAGGGCGTCGGCGTCTTTCGAGGCCGATGAAGTGAGGTCCGGGCCGATGGCATGGCCTGCGTCGCCGATCTTGTGACAGGCCATACAATCGCGACGGAAGACCTTTTCGCCACGTGCCCGGTCGCCGCTCAGCTTCAAGGCCGTTCGATAGTCGGCCAACACGTCGCTGCGCGCACTCGGTACTTCGTCACCGAACAAAGCTTGCGCTAATGTTCGAATGGTCGCGTCTTTTTGCTTCAGCAGCAGCGAGCGGCGTGTTGCATCGACTTGCGCGACCGAGGCCTCGCCGCGGCGCGTTGCCTCCAATAGAAGGCGCGTTCGCGCCGGTCGAGCAAACAACGCGTCGATCACTTCTTTACGTACCGTCGGCGAGTGCACGCGCCAGCCGCTCAACAGAATCTCGCCCACCTTTGGATCGGCAAAATCCGAGAGCGCCTGCACCGCAGCGAGTTGGACCGCTTCCGGCTGTTGGATACTGAGGAGGCTCTCCAGTGTTTCGCGCGAGTACGCAAACGGGCCGCAGCCAAGTAGTTTGATCGCATAGACGCGCTGCGTGGTGTTTGCTGAATCGTCGGCTGCCGTCTTGCGCGCCCCATCGAACAGGCGACGCAGCAACGCCGCGGCTTCCGGCGGCGTATCTTCGGTCCAGGTGTGACGGACACCGTTCCGCTTCAGTCCGTTGCCTATTGCGAGCACCAGGCGTTGGCCGAGTCCTGCGTTCTGTCGCGTTGTGGCGTGAGTCGCCAGAACGTGCAGCACTCGGTGAACGGCGGCTCTCTTGTTTTGGGAACCGACGACGGTCGCCAGTTGGTCGAGCATGCTCAGGCCGGAGGAACTTGTGGCGAATTCCGCATCGTCGAGCAACTCGATCAGCATTCGGTCGGCAAGACGGCTTGCCGAACTCAAGATGGCGATGCGAAGCCAACGGTCGCCGGCGGATGATCGAGCGAGATCAGCCAGTGCGGCCGCCGCGCGAGCGTCGCCCGATTCACCCAGTGAAAACGCAGCCTGCAACCGAATGCGGGCGTTGGGGTGGTTAACTTGAGAAATGACCTTGTTTAGTAACTGCGGCGAGTCGTTGAGCCGTGAGTCGGCCAATCGCATTGCGTGTTCGCGCACAGACAGATGCGAGTCGTCGAGGCCATGGGAAAGATCGTCGTCAGTCAGAGCATCGAGGCCTTCGAGCGACCACAGCGCGTGCAGACGGGCTTGTGGCGAGGAACCGTTGCGCTGGCGAGTCTCTCCGAGACTCGCTCCTGGTCTCGGAGAGACCGGGCTACGTAGCAAGTTCCGTAGCGGCGCAACGGCCGCCTTGTCTTGACGCTCGTAGATCAACCGGTGAGCTGTATCGCGCCACCAGCCGTGCGGGCTTTCCAATGCCGCGACCAGCTCGGCGGTTGTCATCTTGCCGAGCTGCGGCGTTCCGGGGTATTTGAACTTGGGCGGAGCGATGCGATAAATCCGACCAAACTTTCGGCCACTCGTTAGATCCAAGTGTTTCACAACGTCCAACGGAATGTGAATGGCCTCCAGCACTTCCCGGCTCATGTCCAGACAATACAGTGTGCCGTCGGGCGCGTTGATGAAGTTGACCGGCCGAAACCAAATGTCGGGCGAACGCACAAAATCGGTGTTCTCTTCCACTCGCTCCGACTTGAATGTCACACCGTCGGAGATGAGCCGACGATGATGGATCAGGTTATTCTGCCCGTCGCCAATGAAGACGGTGCCGTAGTACTTCTTTGGATACGCACCACCTCGATAGATCGTCACTCC
>CAUZVF010000862.1:0-3534 GCA_963582955.1 Planctomycetota bacterium | reverse complement strand
CCTCAAATCCCCGAAGTCTTGCGACTCCCGCTACGGCACTTAATTCCCGAATGATCCAGTCGGCTGAAGCCGACAGCCATTGATCGGCCTGTGCTTAGCGTCAACGCAACGGTCACTGACGAGATTTTCGTGGAACGATTCTCCGAAAGTTGATAAAAAAGTATTCGGGGATCAGTTTTCAAGCGGAGGCAGCCAATGGCATTGAGCGTTCGTGTTCGCCGGGAACGACATCTTGAAGCAGCCCGTGGTTATCTTGCTCTCGACATGCCCGACCACGCGGTTCGGGAATTAAACGCGATCGATTCCGCGCAAGAATGTGCGTTCGAAGTCAATCAATTGCGGGGTGAGGCACTGCGGCAGAAGAAAGAACACGAAGAAGCGCTGCGAGCATACTCGCACGCACTCGCCGAGAATCCCAAAGACTTATCCGTCATGTTGGGCATGGCGTGGTGCTACAAGCGAACCGACCAGCTCGCCAAAGCAATCTCGGCGATGGAAAGCGCCTATCGGACGGCGTCGGACGAGCCGATCGTACTCTACAATTTGGCCTGCTATTTTGCTCTGGCCGGCGACAAGAATCAGGCACTCTCGTGGCTGGGACGCTCGTTGCGGTTGGACGAATCGCTGCGGAAACTGATTCGCGACGAGTCCGATTTCGATCGGTTGCGTCAAGATCCCGATTTCCAACTGATCGCCGGACTGGAGAACGATGTTTGAGGTTGCCTCTACAACGCGACCTTCAAACATTAGAGTTCCGGCTGGCTGCTCGACGATTGTCTCGATTTTCTGGGACGGCGAGAACTTGACGCGTAGCCTGTTGACCGGCACCGAGCCATACTCACACACTCGTTGAATCAAGCAACCATGAGAGTTGACGCCGACCGGCTTCGCACGCACATTGCCGAGTTAACGAAAACGCCACGGCCGGCCGAAAGTGCTGCGCTGGAACAAGCCCAGCAGTATGTGACCGATTGCCTCGAAGATGCGGGCTGGTCTGTGTCTCGACATTCGTTTGTTGGTGAACCCGAATTGGGACCCAAGTTAGACGGGATCAACTTGATTGCTGAATCAATTCAGCATCCACGCGTACCCGGAAAGCCACGATTCTGTGTCGGAGCACACTTGGATTCATGTCCGGAAACTCCAGGGGCCGACGACAACGCCAGCGCGGTGGCCGCGTTATTGGAAATCGCCCGACTGTTGCCCGATAACTGGCCAGACGAACCGAAACTCGACCTCGAATTGGTCGCGTTCGATCTCGAAGAAAACGGAATGTTGGGTGGTGCCGAACACGCACGGCTTTCCAAAGAATCGGGCGTTGATTTGCGGGGCATGGTCTCGCTCGAGATGATCGGTTATTGCGACCATGCGCCTGGCAGCCAATCACTGCCGAAACCGTTGATTGGAATGTATCCCGACGCCGGAAACTTTATCGCCATCGTCGGCAACCAGAATTCCGGCGACTTAATCCGCGAATTCAAGACTGGAATGCAGCGAGCCGACGGCCTGCCAATTGAAATTCTGGCCGTCCCCGATAACGGCAATTATTTGCAGGCCACGCGGCTTAGCGATCATAGTCCGTTTTGGGATGCCGGATATCCAGCGCTGATGGTTACCGACACAAGTTTTATGCGGAATCCTCATTACCACTTGCCGACTGATACGCTGGAGACTCTGGACATAGAATTCCTGGCCAAAGTCGCCCAGGGATCGGCCGAGGCCGTGCGGCACATCATCGAAATGGGCTTGTAAGGCAAGCGGCAGATGAAAACGTACCCGTACGAAACCGCGGGCCAGCGCCGAATGGCACTCACTTTACCCTCCCCTTGGGAGGGTCGGACGCGGTAGCGGCCGGGGAGGGTTGATCGAAGTCAATCGTCTTGCGTCAAATTGCAACGCTCGTCCCTCGCGACCCTCCCAAAGGAGGGTGAAATCCAAAGTGAGTACCATTGGGCTAGCGCCCAGCGGCTCATTTTATCAGTCGGCACGCGCTAGCGTCCGGTTCCTTCAGGTAAACTCTCATCTGCCGCTCGCCTAAAACCAAAACGAAACGGAGTTCACATATGTCCGACGATTTGAATTCACCCGAGAACGAGCGTCCGACAATCACCGAACTTTCGAAGCAACAGCGCCGCGTGATCGGCGTGTTGGTCGAAAAAGGATTGACGACGCCCGAATACTATCCGTTGACTTTGAAAGCGTTGACGGCCGGGTGCAATCAAAAGAGCAACCGATATCCCGCCGTGCATTACAGCGAAGACGATGTGCTGGATGTGCTTGACGAACTGCGGGAACTCGGTTTGGCGGCAGTCGTCCACACCGAATCAGGGCGTACCGAACGGTTTCGGCATTACATGCGAAAACGTTTTACGTTTACCGAACCACAACTGGCCATCGTCACGGAATTGCTGCTGCGCGGACGCCAGGCAATGGGAGAATTACGTGCGCGCGCCAGCCGCATGGTCCCGATAGAAAGTCTGGACGATTTGCGTCAAGAGTTGCACGGGTTGATGGAAACGGGCTTTGTCCAATCCAGTGGCCCGTTGGAGCGTCGTGGCGTCGAGATTGACCATAACTTTTATGCGCCGTCCGAAAACAAGAGCATCCAGGCCGATGTCCATTCCGAACCAACCGGCGGACGTTTAGAAACCCAACGCCAGCCCGCACCGTCGCCGACAACTCAGCCGGTGGCACACGATTCGTTGGAACCGATCAATCAACGAATCGCGGAACTGCAATCGGTGACGCAACAACTGCAGTTTGAGAACAAACAGCTTCGCGACGAATTTGATACATTGAAGCAAGACTACCAAACGCTCGACGATGCCTTCGACCGGCTACGACAAGACTTGGGAGGTTAGCAACGGGCGATCAATTAGTGTCGCCTTTCGCTCCGCGAAAGTAGCGCAACTTTCGCGGAGCGAAAGGCGACTATGCGACAGTTATTGATCGGCCGGTACTTAGTCCGGATTATTCAGGCGAGCGGTGGGCGTCAGCCCGGCGGTTCCAGAATCACCGCTTGAAACCGGTCGGCTTACGCCGACCGCTCGCCAACAGAGTGTTTTTTAAGCGCGTGATGGAAGCATTGTGACATTCAGAAGATACGCCGAATTTCGTTAGATTCGTGAATAATCCGGGTTAGCCGGGATTATTCACGAAACAACACAAATATGATGCAAAGCTGGTGGTCAAAAGGAGTTGCGACTATCTTACTCAAAACACCGCGCAAAATCGGAGTTGATCGTAACCCGAAGCGTCAGTGAGGAAACATGTTGAATTCCTCGCTTACGCTTCGGGTTACGAATAATTCGGGTTAGTCACTTAATCTGCCAGATACCAGGAATTCGAGGAATCCGGGATGCAGCGATTGATTGTCACGGGGCCGTGCCAAGCAAGCTTCGACGAAGTGCCGACACCGGATTGCGATTCGAATGGGTTGCTGGTTCGCGCGACCACTTCGGCTGTCAGTGTCGGGACCGAGATTCGCGTCTTTCGAGCATTACCAGTTGACGACGAAGGCCAATTCCTTCACGA
>CAUZVF010000861.1:0-3538 GCA_963582955.1 Planctomycetota bacterium | reverse complement strand
AGGTTTTGGGCCGGATCGGGACTCAACATCAGTTGTATCGTAACCACACAATGCAGTCACCGCTGAACTCGGCACTGAATTATCCCGATCCGCGCGTGCAATTCGCGGCCGCGAGCGTGATTCTGAGGTATGATCCCGATAAGCCATTCCGCGGAGCCCGTCGGGTTGTCGAGATCATGGTTCGGACACTTTCCGACAGTGGCAAGCCACACGCAGTGATCGTCGATTCCAACGAAACTCACGCCGCCAAAACGGCCGCGATCTTTCGCGAATTGGGATACCATTCGCACATCGCCGCCACCGGACAAGCGGGATTTCGGACCGCGACCGAACGTGGTGACGTGGAATTGATTGTCTTGCGGCCTAACACGATTCGATGGGGAATTTCTCAGACGATCGCCAACCTACGGGCCGATGCCCGCAGCGGACGAATTCCAATCGTTGTCTATGGTTCTCAGTCCGAGCAAAGCAAAGTCGCGGGACTGACGAAGCGCTATTCGATGACGACAAGCATTATTGAAGGAGTGACAGCGGAACACGCCGGACGATACTTGCGCGCGTTCCTTGTCAAACGCACAACACCGCAACTGACAGCCCAGCAACGTGCCGAAATGAGACGCGCGGCGGTCTTTTGGCTCGCTCACATCGCCGACGGACGCCGAACGGATGTCTTTAAGATTACCGATGCCGAAGCCGTACTCTTCGCGGCCGTCAATCGGCCTGATCTTGCCGAAGACGCCATCTATACTTTGTCATCCATCGGCACGAATTCCACTCAGAAACGTTTGAAAGAAATCGCCGTCAATGACAACCTCGACGTGCAAATTCAAATGCTGGCCGCAACTCAGTTGGCGATCCATATTCAGAAGTTCGGGCTAACTTTGGACAACAGCGAAGTCCGGGAAATCCAACAGAGTTGGCAATCGGTGACGGACACTGAACTGAAAACGGCATTCGCCTCTGTCGTCGGTTCGCTGAAGCCAAGTGCCAGGCGCGTTACCGAACGATTGAAACGCCAGCAGCCAGTGTCGTCCGGCACGAACGGCATGCCCTGAGCAGCGATCCGTTCAGTCTTCGGCGAGTGAATCGCACACTTGTTTTCGCTCGCGGCTATTCTTGTCGCCGACACATTCTCGTCGGGCGACCCCCCCCGTGTGCCCACGACTAAGGCGAACCATGCTCACCAATTAGGCCAAATCGCCGTTTTGATGGTGTAATCGGACGCACTTGAGAATCACGATTTTGTTGCCCCCTTCTTTTCTGTGCGGCATTGCTTATAATCGCGACGTATCGGCCTAGGAAGTTGGCACGATTCTCGTTTTTTTCTAATCCCACAATGTGACCGTTACATTCGCGCCTTATTCAATTCCATTGCGACGCGATGGCGACATCCACTGAATTTCCCGTGATCGACGGCATGATCGGACGCAGTCCGGTCATGGAGGAAGTGTATTGGCTGACGCGGCAGGTCGCCGACAGCGCGGCAACGGTTTTGCTGGCTGGCGAGACGGGGACGGGCAAGGAACTTGTAGCCCACGCCATTCATGAACTCAGTTCGCGGAATTCCGGTCCGTTCGTTCGCGTCAACTGCGGCGCTCTCAGTGAAAGCCTGCTTGAGAGCGAGTTGTTCGGCCATACGAAGGGAGCGTTTACGAGTGCTCACGAAAACCGGACGGGCCGGTTCGAAGCCGCGCATGGCGGAACGATTTTTCTCGACGAGGTCAATTCGATCAGTTACAAGCTGCAGGTCAAGCTGTTGCGAGTTTTGCAAGAACACGAATTTGAACGTGTCGGCGATACGCGCACTATTCAGGTCGATTGCAGAATTGTCGCCGCGACGAACCGTGACCTTTCCGACGAGGTCGCCGAAGGCCGGTTCCGAGAAGACCTCTACTATCGCTTGAATGTCATCCCGATTTTCTTGCCGCCGCTTCGCGACCGCACGGATGATATCTCGGAACTTGCGGAATTCTTTATTCGGTCTTATTCCGAGAAAAACAACAAAGCAACTCCGCAACTTGGGCCGGATGCGAAAAAAGTGTTGCGAACCTATTCCTGGCCGGGCAATGTCCGAGAGTTACAGAATTACGTGGAGCGCGCTATCGTGTTAACCGATGACGCGGTACTGACGGCCGAGCATTTTCCACCGCACGTTCGTGGCCTGGCAGCAATCCGGATTGGCCGGCCCAAAGTTGAAAGTGTCGAGGACCTATGCAGCGAACTTGTGACGCGCGGGCTCGAACAAGCGGGAAGCGAGGCAAACGAATTGCACTCGGAAATCGTTTCGTTAGTGGAAAGGCAATTGATCCAGACGGTATTACGTCAATGTCAGGGAGTTCAGACAAAGGCCGCGATTCGTCTGGGAATAAACCGCAATACGTTGCACAAGAAAATCAGCGAATACAAACTCGAGTCGGACTCGCGCTGAAGTCTGTTCCGTGAGGCCTTGCAACAAAGCCATTCATCATTTCAATTTTGAAAACCGTTTTCGGGGCGTTCCCGATAGATACGTGCTTTGAAATCGCCCAGCCACTTCCAATGCTTGCGCTTGCCTAAATCGACTTCGACAACGTGGACTTGACCCCATTCAGTCCCGACAGCCAGCATGTTGCCTTCTTGGTCCCAGACGGCTGACTTCATCCAATCGCGGTTGTGGTCGGTGTAGGTGCTGCTAACCAGGAAGATCTGATTCTCGATCGCTCGGGCTTTGGCCAGGGCCGGGTTGCCGCCCCAGATGGGCATGGCGATGACCTCGGCTCCGTTGTTGCTCAGGTTGCGAGCCGCCTCGGGGAAATGCACATCCCAACAAACCATCATGCCCAATTTTCCGAATCGTGTGTTGAAAACGGGATACGTCTTTCCCGGAGTCACTCCGCCCTCGATTTCCTCACGCGGCAAACACACTTTCCGGTACTTGCCGGCGATCTCGCCGTCAGGACCGAGCAGCACAGCTGTGTTGTAAATCGCCGTGCCGTCGCGTTCTACAAGTCCCACAACAATGTACAAGTCGTGTTACTTTGCGAGTTTCCCGAAATACTCGGTCGACGGTCCTGGAACCAATTCGGCGACGTCGATGTACTTCTTGCCGTTTCCAACCAGAGTGAGACATTCGCCCAGACAAATCAAATCGGCATTCTCTTCCGCGGCCTTGGCAATGTAGGGCGCGAACGATTCGCAATTCTGCTTTGCCGATTTCAGTCCACTGGGACGAAAATGAACGGTGGCCAGACGTACGATCCGATGCTTCGGGGCGTCGACCGGTTTTAATGAAGCGGCGGTCCATTGAACGGACGCATTACGGACCCATCGCAACTGCAATTCGACTTTCGCTTGAGTTGCTTTCTTGGGAACGAGGTAGGTGTCTCCGATGATTGTCCATCCTTCACCGCTGCTGCCGTGGTCGGCGGGATACTCAGACCTCGCCCGGTCGCCATCGTAACCGTCAACCAGATTCCCCTTGTCGTCGGTCCAAGTGATTTTGACGAGCGCACACCGACGCGGCGTTTCGATCCCTTTCGTCTTACGAAGAACGGTAAAC
>CAUZVF010000860.1:0-3542 GCA_963582955.1 Planctomycetota bacterium | reverse complement strand
TCGATGTCTCTGGAGATCAGAGGATCCTCGAAGCAGCCCGCAATGGGGAACTGCGCGATCTTTTCGAGCAAATCGACCATGTGATCGTTGGTGCCGTGCATCGTGAAGTCGAAGTGGATCTTAAACCCTTTCGGTGCCACCGCCTGCATCGCTTGCATTTGATCGATGATGTTTTCGAACGGTGAGAGGTGGAACTTCAACCAAGTGAACCCACGGGCGGAGTATCGTTTGACGGCCTCGACCATGCGGTCCGGATGTGTCGAGACGGTCCAGGAGGCGACCGGCACCCAGGAGCGATATCTCTGGCCGAAGAGTTTGTAGACCGGAACCGCGGCCGCCTGGCCCATCAGGTCGTACATGGCCGTGCCCAGCGCCAAAGACGTTTCATCGCCAATCCAATCGAACGGGCTGGTTCCGATGTACTTTTCGATTACCTCTTCCGGCTCGCGATTGTGCCCTTCGCCCAACCCGACTAAGCCATTATTCGTGTGAACGACGTACACCGTGCGATGGGCGGGACCGTAGTAATGGTTGAGCTGATAGGCGATCCAGTCCTCATACTCCTCCGTGATCTCATGCACTTCGATGTCGCGAATCGTAATCCGGCCGTTGACTGCGTCCGATTTCGCTTCGGCCGCTAATGCCGGGTTCCGGGCATTCGATATGAATGCTCCGGCAACGAGTGAGCCCGCACTGGTCGCCAGAAACCTGCGGCGGTTCATGACACCTTGGTTACCGCATGAGCGTGCGCACGAATGATGCGTCATTGATGGATCGCCCCAATACTCACGTTTCTGATGAAAAAAGGCACGGAACTTCAGTTCTCAAAAATCGACTCATCGACCCAGCCAGGCCGAAAGTGCCTAGGCGACCAGTCCATGGGAACACTCTTCACAGGAATGAGCGCCCCGCCTCTCTCAAGATGAGAGTAGTAGCCAGCCAAGAAGGTCTCGGTCTTTTTGCGAATGACGTCAAATGACTGATAGCTGTTGCCCTCAAACGTTCGTTGCATGTCAACGAGCTGAGGCGCGAAGTAGGCGTAAAGCTCTTCCTTCCGGTCCGGACTGCGATCCATTGTGATGGTCTCGGTCCCTCGGTCACCCATCACCTTTAAGTACAAATTGTGAATGTTTGTCGCCGCATGCAGCGATGCAAGAAACGACGGCTGGCCATCCCATCCTTTGAAGAGCATCGTTTCTTGCAGATACGAGGCCTTCCTTTCGTCATCGGTCAGCAGCGACACCTTTTCAACGTCATGACCGAGTGCTTTGAGGATGAACCATTGGATGTGGAAATGGGCCGGATATTCGTCGCTGTGGCAGATTCCGTGGACGGCTTTAATAACGCCACAGTTTTTCAACCGCTGCTTCAGATGAGACGCTTGATACAGATGCTCCTGGCAGCTTGTCGCCATGAGTGGCGTGCCGCGCTTGACCGCCAGATTCAGGATCGAATCGATATCGCGTAGTCTGTAGCTGAACGGACGGCTCAAGTAAGTGGGGATTCCGGCGTCCACGTACGGCCGGGCGAGCCGGTGTTGCCAAGGGACTTCATACAATCCGCCAAAGGCGATCGCGTCGACCTGGCCGACCATTGCGTCGTACTGGGCGACGGCTTTGCAATCGTACTTGGCGGCAAACTTCTGTGCTAATTTGGAATTCACATCCCAGCAGTGCGTAATCTCCATGTTCAACAAGTTCGTGCCGAACGAGCCCTTGGGCGACAGGATATTCGCCCAAATACCCCAAAACGTGTACTCGCCGACATTAAGCGCCCCAACGCGAATCTTACGGGGAGCGGGTGCCTCCGTTTTCTGTGTTGCCACGGTGGCAAAAGGAGCGGCGACGGCGGCAGTGACCGACGAATTCAGGAAAGTGCGTCTGTTAACCATAACAGCCTCTGGAGATGTCCCAGTTGTTTGGCATGTGTGCAGCCCATTTTTCAAGCGGCGGTCAGGGATGCCGAAAGCCTTTGACCTTCGTTTGGATGACCCAAGCGGTTGACTCTCCCACCATGTAAAGTTGGTCGTTTTTCTTACCGCCGAACGTGCAGCTCACCGGATACTGCGGGCACCAGATTGTCCCCACGTAGATGCCTCGTTTGTCGAAAATCTGGATGCCTGAAAGCGTGCAGACGTAAAGGCGTCCCTCCATGTCGACCGCCATGCCATCGGCTCGCGAGTCGAAGCGGCGTTCAGGCTCCTTGGCACTCAGCACGTCGGGCGTCAAATTCAGCGCGGCAAACTTGCGTTTGTTGGACAAAGTTCCGTCTTCGTCGATTTCGTACGCCCACACGAAGTTTTCGCCCGGTTGGAACCAGGTATTGTTGACGTAGAACGTCTTGCCGTCCGGAGAGATTTCGACACCGTTGGGCATGGCGTACTCACCCTTGGGAATGACGACGCGGGCCGATCCGTCCGGCGCGACATAATACACCTGCCGGCCGGGCTGGCTTTTCTTCTCCGGGGGAGTGAATTGAGGATCGCTGACGTAAATGCCACCTTTGGCGTCCATCACAAGATCGTTGGGACCGTCGATCGGCAAACCATTGACCCGTTCGAGCACGGTCCGCAGCACCTTTCCGTTCACCGGGTCCATCTCGATCACGCGATGGCCGAACATGTCGCAAACCAGCAAGTTCCCGTCCCGCGAGGCGATGGTGCCGTTGGTCTGCATGCCTTGGGACAAAACTTCCCATTTGCCGTCCGGTTCCAGGCGAATCAAGCGGCTCTGCCGGGGGCTTCCGGTCCAATCGCCGTTTCGATGGTCCCGAAAGTACATGTCCGAGAAGTACAGGCTCCCATTCAACCAAGTCGGTCCTTCGGAAAACGTAAATCCTTCCGCCAGCTTCACGGGCCTAGTTTCCGGAGAGATCACCTGGTGGTACAGCTTGTTTTGTTTCTGAGAGTAGGCGATGTAGTCGGGCCGAACGGGCCAGAAGGCATCTAAAGCTTCTGCACCGAACTCGCTTAGCTTCGCCGAATGCGCCATGCCCCCGGGCTGAAGGACCACGTCGCGTCGCCGTCCGCTCATGCCGTAGGAAAAATCCATAATGCCCTCGACGAGTTCACCTCGCAGGGCAATCATCAACTGGTCCTCTGGATGGATGTGTAATGGAAACGCCGAGTTGGGATCCATACGCACGAAACTGAGCATGGCGTTTTTTCCCCAAATCAAGCGAGACTGGGCGGGGCTGCGCGGATACGATTTGGTGGGGTCGGGAAGGGTGATTGGCGTCCACTGGATTTCGTTGAGGTTGTAGACCTTGCCCGGGTCCAGCGATGTTTGCTTCACTCCCTGATCGGGAAACGAGACTTTTGCGTTATCCGGGAGCTTGATACCGGCCAGATTCAGGTGATCTTTGCGGACCGGGGAGAACACCTCGATGGCCTTGAGGCCGTCGCGACCCGCCTTGAGGGAACGTCTCATCCCCGGGGTCAGGTACAGGACGGAATCCTTGGCTAGCTCTAATGTTCTTCCAGCGAACGTGCACGTCGCCGATCCTTCCTGGATGACCGTGAAGACTTCTTCGCTTAAGGTCTG
>CAUZVF010000859.1:0-3542 GCA_963582955.1 Planctomycetota bacterium | reverse complement strand
TTTGAACGTCGCGAATGCGGGTCGGCGTCGCAGGCACGAATCTCCGTTCAGAACGAATACGCTGCGGGTACGCCAACAGTTTTCGACTCACATCACGGAATTCTTCCGATTTTTTGACGCATCGACGTCGCGGATACAGTTTCTGAGCTAAGTTGGCGTGTGGACAATTCTTCGGCATATTTCGTTGCCGGCGATTGATTACGATCGCAATCATATTCAGTCCACCACTTTTTCGATCCGATTTGACACTCCATTCTGATGACCTATGTTTGCTGAGGCGGTGACTTCCGCACGGCTGCTTAGGAGTCATCGGCTTTGCTGAATTCAAATACGGCGCGGCGAGGGAAGCTGGGAGCTTTGAGGGGACCTTGCCGCGCCTGACTTTTCCCTTCGGTCGCCACCATGGTCCCTGCGAGGTGACACCTGATGGCTTCGATCGAAAAGACAGGATTGGTTGCTCTGAACGCTAAGAATGCCGATCGGCGCCGAGCGTCCAAACGACATGCGCGCCGTGCGTTCTCGATGGTTGAGGCTCTGATCGCTGTCACGATCACGGCAATCGCCGGCGGAGCGTTGTTGACCTCGATTGGATCGGCCGTTCAAACGTCTTCCGAATCCACGCACACCTTGGTTGCTCAAGGATTGGCCGAGCAGTTGATGGACGAAATTGCCGCCACTCGTTTTCCCGAAGACGTGCCGGTCACGACGAAGACCGGCATTACTGAGTCCGCACTCACGCGTGACGAATTCGAGAACATCGACGAATACAGCGGCTGGAAACAGTCACCTCCGACGGCTCGCGATGGGTCGATTGTTGGGACCGAGGGCTTCCAGTTGTGGAATCAACAGATTCCGCGGCTGACCATGATGCGGTTGAATCCCAAGTACATAAATCCGTTCTCGCGTCTCGTGGATGTCGAGCGGGTTGAACCGGACTCGGGATCGGGCTGGACAGTCGTCACGAGACATACGAATCACCGCCGCGTCACCGTGCGAGTGAACTACCTGTCGCCCAATGGCACGTCCGCGACACTTTCCAAAGTCACGAGAATTTTTTCTTATGTTCCCGCTGCACCTTAACAACCCATCGATTCCCGTAGGCGCCGATGTGAAAATGCCTTCCGAGTTTGTCGCCTTTCGCTCCGCGAAAGCGCGCACTTTCGCGGAGCGAAAGGCGACATTGAATCTCATACTGATCCCGAGTCAAAGTGTCAGCAATCCCCGGCGCGGTTTCACATTGGTGGAATTGATGATGGGCATGACCATTACGGCGATGTTGGCGGTCGTTCTAGGCGGCCTGATCAATGCGGTTCAAACCGCGTCCGATCACACAAAAGGTCAGCAAACCGCCAACACTCAGGGCCGCGTCGCCATCGAGCGGGTCAAGTACATGGTATCGCAAGCGGGAGTCTATCAGCTTTCCGGACAACCGACGCGGCATGGAATCGAAGTTGTCAACCACAACATTTCGGTCATCGACTTTCCCGATGTATTGGTCGTTTGGAGTGGCGGCCGGGGTGGCGGAATGGTTGAAGCGGGCGTCTTGAACCGGCTGCCGCAAGTGAACGAGTTGGTAATCTTTGCGGCCGACCCAACTGATCCGGAACGACTGGTCGAAATTACCATTCCGAGCGATTCCAGTGGCATCGATTTCGACGACTCAGATTTTAGTGACGATATTCTGACGCTGATCAGTTCAATCGATGCCGAAATGGTTTTGTTATGTGATCGCATCCGCGCAACAAGATTTTCGAAGTGGCGAGCGCGGTTGCCAGATCTTGCCAACATTCGGTTTGAATTGTCGGTCACGCCTAGTGATGACGAAATCGCCGCGGCCGTGCCCGGTTCCGACGATTGGAACGGATTGATGTGGGCGCAGGGAATCGTGTCGGGCGACTCGGGAATGAGGCAAGTCACGCTTCGCACGGAATTTCAAGTTCAGCCCAACGAAAATATCCCCGCTGACACGTATCTGTCATCAATCGCCATTCCAAACTTCGGGTCCGCGAGCTACCGCTATGTTTATGAACCATAGATTCCGCACGATCGTCAGCCAACAGAACCACCTGAATACGACCGCGAAACACCGCGGTGGCATGTCGCTGATGGTCGTGATGGTGGCGGTCAGCAGCAGTTTGGTTTTGACGTATTCGTTCCTGCGCACGCAGACGACAACATTGCAGATCACCCAGAATGGTTTGCACCAGGACTACGCTCTGCAGGCGGCTCAAACGGGAGCGTCGATCGCGCTCGAAACGATGCAATGGACCGATTGGGACGGCGTTGAATCAGTCATCGAACGCGAAGTTATTTCAAACAGCGATGGCACATCGTCGTTTGAAGTGACCTTCAATCAGCTTGAACCTCGTGACGGAGAGCGATTGCCGCCGGATGCCTTGATCCACGTCGTCGTGAAATCGAAAGGAATCTGGCAGTCGGCCAGCGATGACAATCAAATTGTCGAAAAATGGGTCGAGGTCGTGGTGAAATTGCAGCCGCGGTTGCCCGGACGAACAATCGGCTCGGGCGATTTGGCCAATGCAACCGACATGGCTCCCAATCCGGGAGACTACGACGCGATTCAAACTTACTCACTGTTTGCCAAGAAGGGGTCAAAGTCGTTGGTACTCGATCCGGGCGACCGGATTGATGGAAAAATCTGGCTGAAATCAAGATTTCAGTTGTATGACGATCCGAGATGGAGCAGCAGTGTCCGGACTCAGGTACTCAATGATCTGGGATCTCAGTACCTGTCAACAGTCAACGGCCGGACGGTCGTCAAGCATCCTCACCCACTGGCTGGTGAGATTGTTTTCGGCCGCGCGCCGTCGTCGTCGAATCGAAAGGACTTGGCCCGAATTGGTACACCGTGGAGTGTCTCTCACGAAAAGCATGAGTATCCCCAAATCGACTGGAATGATTGGCGGGATTATCGTCTGTACGAAGGCGGCTTTGAATACGAATCCGAGAATCTTCGTTGGAGATTGTCAAACGTCGTCAAACGTCCAACGGTCGAGAATCCTCTGGGAATCCTGTACCGCCGTGGTGATTTGCGAATCAGAGAAAATGTTACGATCCAGGGGACAATTGTTTGTGCGGGCCGCGTGACAATCGAAGGCCATCAAGTTCACATTGCCAGTTACAACTGGACGGGATCGGGCGGAAAAAAAGTCGTCGACGACGCACGACTTTGGCCGCGTCTACCGGCCATCGTGGCCAAAGAAGTCTACTATGCGCGTGACGTGCAGTCGGTCGTGGACGGCGCCATTGTCGTTAAGAAGAGCCTGAAGGGAGCCGGCGGCGATTTCGAATACGTTGACGTGCCCAAGGTCGCCATTGACGGAACGGCGACCGCCCGTCCGTCGACTCAACCGTGGAGCCTTGTGCAAGTCGGCAAAAAGGTCAATCTGAACAAGTTGTCTGGAAACTCCCGTTACTCGATCTGGCTCGAAGACGGCGCGACCGACGGATGGTACGGCATCCACAAAGTTGACAGCACGCACAAGTCATTGACGGTGTGGGGCGAGGTTACTCACGAGTCG
>CAUZVF010000858.1:0-3545 GCA_963582955.1 Planctomycetota bacterium | reverse complement strand
TCTGTCGATTCCGCACCAACGACGACTCGGTCGTCACCGTGGACAACGATGGACGGCTTAATTCCGTTGGGCCAGGCGACAGTCACGTCATCGCGTTCTATGACAATGGCGTGGCGGCCGTGCCTGCGATGCGCGCTGCGTCGGACTTGACGGGATCAAAATACCCGACGCAGGTCGCCGCCACGGAAATCGATGAGTTCGTGCAGACAAAGCTGCGCAAGTTGGGCATCGTTCCGTCACCGGTTTGTTCGGACGCCGAGTTCCTGCGCCGAGTCAGCATCGACCTGACGGGTACACTGCCGGCTCCGCGAGAAATCGAAGATTTCCTGGCTGATCGATCGACGGATAAACGACGTGGTAAGATCGATGAGTTGCTGGAGCGTCCCGCTTATGCGGCGTGGTGGGCGAACAAGCTGTGCGACTTCACCGGCTGCAATCCGAGACAACAAGCGGAACTGGGCCAAGAGACTTCGGTGCAATGATACATGTGGATTTTCAGCCGTCTGCGCGAAAACCTTGCGTATGACGAATTGATTCAACGGATCGTGCTTGCGAAAGGCCGCAGCGAGGGCCAGTCGTACGACGACTATGCCGTGGAAGTTTCAGCGTACTTTCGCGACGAATCGCCGGAAGACTTCACTCAGCGCGAAACCATGCCGCACTATTGGAGTCGGCGAACTCTGAACAAGCCGGAAGAGAAAGCACTCGCGTTCGCCCACAGTTTTCTTGGCATTCGATTGCAGTGTGCACAGTGCCATAAGCATCCGTTCGCACCTTGGACGCAAAAGGACTTTAAGCAATTCAGCCAATTCTTCAGTAACGTGCAATTCGGTGTCACGCCGGATGCGGACAAGCGATACCGCGAACTGGCGAAACAGGTGGGCCTCAGAATACGCGGTAAGAACGGCTCACCGGTCCGCAAAGACGTCCTGCGGCGTGCTCAGGCAGGCCGCATTGTACCCTGGCGCGAAATCTACATTAAACCACGATCCGGCCCGGCGAAACTCAGCCTGTTACGTAGCAAAATCGTCGAGCTTGAGGCCACGGACGACCCGCGCGAAGCCATCATGCAATGGATGAAGGAACCGGATAACCCCTGGTTCGCGCGGGCGTTTGTCAATCGCGTGTGGGCTGGCTATTTCCACGTGGGCATCATCGATCCGCCGGACGACCTGAGCCCCTCCAATCCGCCGAGCAACCCCGAACTGCTCGATTGGTTGACCGCGGGTTTCGTTAAAAACAACTACAACATGAAGTGGCTGCACCGGCAGATTGTTTCGAGCCACGCGTATTGGCGAAGCTGGAAACCGAATGACACGAATCGCGAAGACAGACGCAACTTCAGCCGCGCCATTCCGCGACGCATTCCCGCGGAAGTTGTCTATGACGGTTTGAAACAGGCCGTCGCCGCCTCCGATCAGCTTGACGAAGTGCGAAGCGACCTAACGCGTCGCGCGATCGGCCATTTGTCGATGTGGCTGGCGGGCACGTATGGAATGCACGTGTTCGGCAAACCCGATCGCGCGCTGAATTGCGACTGCGAACGCGTCAACCAGCCGACTTTGTTGCAATCGGTTTTTCTGCAAAACGATCCACTCGTCGAACAGCGGCTTGAAGAGAGTGGTTGGATTCAGGAGATTGCCG
The DNA here is from genome assembly GCA_963582955.1 of Planctomycetota bacterium. Classification (GTDB taxonomy): domain Bacteria; phylum Planctomycetota; class Planctomycetia; order Planctomycetales; family Planctomycetaceae; genus CAUZVF01. The sequence goes on along the minus strand of CAUZVF010000858.1, from coordinate 1,901 downwards.
ATTTGGAAAAGGCAGGCGAGAAGATTGATCGTTCCAAGCTGGTGCGAACCGCGTGGCTGCGCACGGTCAATCGCCCGCCTACGCAAAGGGAAATAGAGAGAGCGGAGAAGCATCTGGCCGACGTGGATTCATTGTCCGAGGGAATGCGTGATCTACTTTGGGCTTTGGTCAACACGAAAGACTTTATTTTGAATCGATAGGGTCTACTCGTTTAACGGCAAGCCGAAGGCGTCGGTTTTTTGCAGAACACGACGCGACGACGCCTTCGGCTCGCCGTTAAACGAGGAAGAGGTCTTGCATAAGGAACAAACCGGTGAATTCTTCAACAACTAGACTCTCACGCCGTCAAATGCTCAAAGTCGGTGTACTGGGCGCTGGTTTCTCACTGGGCAACTACCTGCGGCTCAACGCGGAAGCGAACAAGCCTGACTCCGGGCGTTCCGCGATTCTCGTTTTTCTCGGCGGTGGGCCTTCGCATCAGGATACGTTCGACCTTAAGCCAAAAGCTCCAGCCGAGTACCGCGGACAGTTCAGTCCGATTGCGACATCGGCATCCGGTGTCGAAATCTGCGAACACATGCCGAAACTTGCTCGCCGCGCGGACAAGTACGCCGTCATTCGCGGGATCACTCACAATTTGGCCGCACACGGACTTGGCACGCGGTACGTAATGACCGGAAATCGACCGACTCCTGTCGTGAAATATCCGATGTTTGGCTCGGTAGTCAGCCGCGAATTCCCCGCAGCCGCAGATCTGCCGTCGTTTGTTTCGATCGATCGTCCCGTCGAAGGACCCGGATACCTCGGCCCCGAATTCGGACCTTTGTCGACCGGAGAAAAGCCGCGCTACGGGCAGCCGTTCCGAGTCCGCGGGATCACGTTGGGCGATGGTCTGACGATTGACAAATATCAATCCCGTCGCGCTCTGTTAAATGACATCGACAAGACTTTCGAAGGGTTCGAAAGCCTAGACGATTCGGTGCGTGGGCTTGACCGTTTTTCCGAACAGGCCTACCGCATCATCAGTTCGCCTCGTTCGCGAAACGCGTTCGATTTGTCACGCGAGTCCGACCGTGAAGTGAGCCGTTTTGGCAGACACGAATTCGGGCAAAGCGTTTTGTTGACCACTCGCCTGATTGAAGCCGGTGTTCGATTTGTCACGGTGCTGCTGGAAGGCTGGGACACCCACGCGGACAACTTCAACACGCTTGGCCGTGAACTTCTTCCCCGATTCGATCAATCGATGTCGTCGCTGTTGGACCGCCTTGATTCCAAAGGGCTCCTCGATTCGACGTCGATTCTGGTGACGGGCGAATTTGGCCGCACTCCCAAAGTGAACAAACGGGTCGTCCGGGACCATTGGGCACGGGCGATGTGTGCGCTGATGGCCGGTGGCGATGTCCGCGGCGGTCAGGTCATCGGCGAAACCGACGACAAGGCCCAAGGCCCGAAGGGCGACGGCTACACGCCGGACGACTTGGCCGCCTCCTTCTTCCGCAACATCGGCATCGATCCCAAAACTGAGTATCACGCCAACATCGGCCGACCGATCACCCTCATCCGCGACGAAAACCGATATCGGGTCTTTTTTCCTGACATTCGGTGCAGGAATTATCGTGACAGGCGGTCATCAAACATCCAATTTTCAAATCTCGGTCGCGTGTCATCCTCGTAAGGCGAAAATACTGAAACGAACCGTGGATACTGTATTTCTGCTTGCAAAGGCGGCGGCCGAGTCTCGAATCTCGGCCGAGTTTGATGCCTGTTGGGAGGATTCGCAAGGCGTTTGACATCAAGATTCTGGATCAGCGCATACGTCGATCGGAATGTCGTCGAAGGATGTCATGGACGAGCTTCACGCCGCACTTCGGAAATAATATCGCAGCATCCCTCCGAGCCGT
>CAUZVF010000857.1:0-3545 GCA_963582955.1 Planctomycetota bacterium | reverse complement strand
GCTTATCTGCCAACGACTCGCCGGGCCGACGGCAGCGTTCATGATTGGTAGTTCAACACACGCGTCAGCCAAATCATTCGGCGACATCGGCGACATCGGCGGCATTCAGTTCATTGCCGCTGAGATCCTGTTGCATCAAGTCGTCGATTTCCGGCAACTGAAAATACGGATCTGATTCCAACGGGTCATCATCGTCGTTGTCGATCTCGAAGACGTCGGATTCCGCCGCGGTATCACTATCAAAATCATCGAACTGCGGGTCGTCCGCGAGTTCGCTGGCGCGTTCGGATCGGCTTTGCATGTCGCCGAGCTGGTCGGACTTCTTGAGACGGCTCACCTTGAACGATGATCGGATGATTTCACAAAGTAGTACGGCTGTAACCGACGTGGTCATCCAGCCAAACGTTTCGAAGGAAAAGCGGCTCCATTTGTCAGAGCAGAAGAATGCCGCCGACAACACGCCCGAAGTCACGGCGAGTGCGTATTTGACACTGATCGATTCGCGAAGACGCTTGGACGCATGAGTGTTGAGCGCCGTGCGGGCCGAAATGTTGGCGACTTCCCGCATCGACATCATATCAGCACGAACCGCGTCGCGGTCGATTTGGTGAGCCGGTGCTTGATCGAGCAGCGATGCGGCATCCAATTCATCGGCAGTGACGTCCAATTCGGCGATCGACGCCGCGGAATCAGTCTCTTGACGTTCGGCCGATTCGATTTTCGAATCCACCACGCTCGTCGGCATACTCAGCGACGAACCCGTTGTTGAAATGGCGGAATCCGAGGAATACGAACTGATGCTGGAGTCACCACTTCGATCGCCACGAGACCGCGCAATCAAATGGCTCATGTAGGCCGCCACCGAGTTCGTATCCTCGGCATCATCGAGAGAAAAACTGTCGCGCGACGTTTCTTGCGACGTGGGCTTGTCAGCCACTGACGACGATTGATATTCGGGAATGTCGGCTTCGGGCCTGTTCAAGTCCGGATGCTGGGGCGTTGGCAGTTCGGTGTGTTTGTCGATGTCAGCCGTGGGACTACTTTTGTCGCTTGTAGGCAGTTCCTTTGTAGACGATTCGGCGAGTGCCTGACCGGTTTCTGGGAAGTCGTGCTCCCGCTCGTTGGCGGGCAAATCAAAGATCTCGATCAATGAGGTATGCAAATCGGCTGATGCCGAGTTTTCTTCCGGTCCCTGTTCATCTTCAGTTTGGTCGTTCGAATGTGAATCGGGGCTCTCGATGACGAATTGGTCGTCGACCGCGCGAGTGTCCTCGAAAGCCGTCGTCGAATCGATAGGTGGCTGAACGTTCATTCCAGCCGCCCGCAGTTCATCGCGTTGCGTGGCCACCGTCGTGGCAAGCTCTTCCAACTCGTTGCCGCGTTGATCGAGTTCCGCGTTTCGTGAATTCACGTCGGCTTGCGCCCGGGCGATATCATCGCGGGCCGTCCGGATTTCCTCGGCCAACTGGTGCAGTTTCTCTTGTTCCTGTTGAAGAGCGGCACGGTCGCTTTCCACCGATTCTCGTTCAGATTGCAAAGCGTGGCGTTCTTCTTGCAATTGCGTGCCGGCAACCGAGTGTTCGTCGTCTTGCTGTTCCCGAATCCGTTGTTGATTCAATTCGAGTTCCGCCCGCAGACGCTGAATCTCTTCGTTAAGCACTTGTGAATCGTGCGAAACAGTGTTTTGTTGATCATCCAGAGCGGACTTCACGCGATCGAATTCTTCGCATTGAGCTTCAAGGTCGTTCTGCTGCCCGGCCAGCGAAGTCCGCTCTTGGTCAAACGAATCGCGTGCTTCCTGAAGCTGCTGCCGTGTCGATTCGACCTCAGTTTTCTGGCGTTCAATTTCGTCAATTTGAGCCTGTGCGTCATGCGAGGCTGCGTTGCGTTGCTCTTCCAAAGTGGCCCGTTCACGTTCGAGCGCCGCGGATTCCGCCTGAAGCTGACTTTGATGTTCTGAGAGTGCCGCCTGTTCGCGTTCCAACCCGTCACGTTGTTCTTGCAACCGAGTTTGATTCGTCTCAATCTCGGCTTTCAGCCGTTCGGTTTCTGCAACGTGTGCTTGCGAATCGTCCGAAGCCGCATTCTGTTGTTCTTGCCGAGCGGACTTCTCACGCTCGAAATCTTCGTTTCGCCTTTGCAGATCGGACTGCTGATCTTGCAGCGCCGTCCGTTCGCGTTCCAATTCATCGCGCTCTTCCTGAATTCGCTGTTGATTCGAATCGAACTCGGCACGCATTCGCTCGATCTCGTCGGCGTTTATTTCTGTTGCATGAATGCGTTGTTCATCGAGACCGAGCCGTTGACGCTCGATCTCTTCGCGTTCGGATTGGAATTCACTTTGTTGAGCGGCCAACAACGCGTGTTCGCGTTCCAACGTCTCGCGTTCTTCATCCAGTTTCTGGCGACTCGATTCTAGCTCAGCTCTTAATCGCTCGATCTCGTAGCTGTGCACTTGTGATTCATCCGAGGTCGAGCTGCGTAGTTCTTGGAAAACAAGTCGTTCCCGTTCGAACGTTTCGCGTTCCGCTTGGACCGTACTTTGTTGTTCGGACAGCGACGATTGTTCGTGTGTCAGGGCGTCGCGTTCTTCTTCGAGTTTCTGACGGTTCGTTTCCAACTCGGCTCTCAATCGCTCGATCTCGGCGCTGTGAGACTGCGATTCCTCCGAGAACGCGTTGCGTCGCTCTTCAAAACCAAGTCGTTCCTGTTCGAACGATTCGCGTTCGGTTTGCAATGTGCCCTGTTGCTCAGCGAACCGAGTGTGCGCGGCAGCAAGGCCGTCACGTTCCGACTGAATTCGTTGCTGATCCAACTCGATGTCGGCCCGACGTCGCTCGATTTCCTGGGCCCCTGCATTCGATTCGGCCGTGAATGTGTGGCGTTGTTCTTCGAAGGCGGACTTTTCGTGATGAAGGGCTTCACGGTCGGCGTCAAACTGTTGACGCTGCGACTCGAATTCTGCCTGTAATCGTTCGACCTCAAGTCGCTGAGTATCGCAGCGATCTTGGTTGGTCCTGATTTCCGCCAGCTTGCGGTCAAGTTTCTGGCGTTCGGCGTCGATTTCATGCTGGGCCGCATCGAGCGCGGTCCGGTCTTCGCCCATCTTGCTCCGTGTTGCCGACAGGACTTCGCGGCTGGCATCAATGATGGCTTGCTGAGCTTCAAATTCGTCGCGGGTTGCCGCCAACTCTTCGTGTTGGTTTTCGATTTGAGCAATCTCGTGGCGAGACGCGGCCTGCTGGTCGGCGAGTTCCGATTGCGCGTCAGCCAACGACGACTGCCGTCCTTCAAATTCCGCTCGCGCAACGTCCAAGTCCTGCCGTTGCGAATTGAATTGCTGTCGTTGTGCCTCAATCTCTGCTTGCTCGTTCTCGATCGACTGCCGCAATTGCGCCAATTCGTCACGTTCGTTATTGAACGATTCTTGCTCGACGCGAAATTCCTCGAATCGCTGTTGGAATGCCGTCTCTTCGGATTCGAAGCCATCCTGCTGCTCGCGGAGTCGTCCCTGTCGCGTATCGAGTTCCGCGCGGTCAGAGGCA
>CAUZVF010000856.1:0-3549 GCA_963582955.1 Planctomycetota bacterium | reverse complement strand
GAGCCGGCAGTTGGGTTGAAAACCGCCGTCATCAGGGTATCGTCGGAAGTTGAATAATAGATTGGTCTTACACATTCGCTGTACCTCGCTGGTTCGCCGATGATATGCCATTGAGCGGCGCCTGATATCAGTTTTTTAATGTCGGCAAACCGCCGCCGGAAACCTGTTTCGAGTCCGAATTTGTTTCAATGAGCGGGAGCCACAGACCCCATCGCGCGAACACACGATTCCAATCTCGTCCGAGAATTGTCCGAGAATTGGTGGTACTAAAGTGTAAAAGATGTAAAATCTGGAAAGTACGGTGATCGAAACCGTTTGCTTCTTGCTGGCGTAAGTTGAAGCCAGCCTTTCTTTTCCGCCAATTACGCCGTTTGGGTGCCGACCTTTAACCACAGGCCTACGGAACCGAAGGGGCGAAGTTTATTGAGGATCATCTGATCGAGACAACCAATATCGCGTTCGACGACTTCGGCGGCGGCGCAACCGATACCGAAACGAACCGCCGCATTCTTGGCCTGAGTTGACGGCATAGGCTTCCTCAGCATCGGATTCGGCGCCCGAGGGAATGAAACTGCCTTGAACGAACTCCACGGATGGACCAAAGTCCTCTGCCAGCCTTCGGGATGCATCGACCAGATCTTTCTCAATCTCAATGCCACAGGCCACAAACTCAAGCATCGCGGCTAACGACGCTACCACGCCGAAACCACTTCCCCATTCGCACAGCGAAGTTCCGGGGGCAAGATTCTCGTCGGTGATGGCTTGTAGAGCGTGGTAGACCGTTGTGAAGTCACTCGGGACGAAGCCGGTGGCGCGGAGGGGACTATTCCGGAGAAACTGGGTGACTCTCAAATCAGCTTCGCGAAGAAAAGCAGCGATGTCGTCGGGCAAGAACGAACGGTTATTCGAGAGTTCAATATCCACCAGAGCAGACCGACTGGCTGTTTCTTGCTCGTGACTGAGTCTGCTTCAGTCGATTCTGAATCGACTGTTTCTTCACATGACGGGGCGTCGTGCCTCGCACTAAACTGTGGTTCTTGCAGGATTGCTTGACGTGCCTACCCGACCACGCAATCGGTGTATTCGCGCATTCAATTGCGGTCTACCGCTGCTCACAACGGCACCAACGAGAATTCACTTGCTAGTTGCGGTTCACTGGCACAGAATGCTCTTAGGCGAGCGGTGGATGAGAATCTACCGCTTGAGAACCGTGGGCTAGCGCCCAGCGGCTGATTTCATCAGCCGCGACGCGCGCGCGTCTGGTTCCTGCTGGTAAATTCTCATCCGCCGCTCGCCTGACCACGGGATTTGTCGAGTGGTGTGCGCACCCTTCCATTTGTTAGGTTGCCGTCCAGGCAGGCCGCCTCAAGGCGATCCTGCAACTCACAATTCCGAAAGGGAAGTGACACTCGTTTTTTCGGCGGGATGGGAAAGGATTGGGTTGATTTGGCGACCCTTAAACTGGTCAAGGGCAAGTACGCTCAGGAAGTGATCGAACTCGGTGGCGAAAGTACCGTCTTCGGACGCCATCCCAGTTGCCGCGTTGCGCTGGATGGACCCAAAATCAGCCGGCATCGCGCGAGCATCTCGGGCACCAACGGCGGATACTTTATCGAGGACCTAAAGAGCGCCAATGGGACGTTCGTGAACGGGACACGGGTCGAATCGAAGCAAAAACTCCGTGACCAACCTGGATGATCTCGGAATCCGTTCGGTAATGTGCGTTCCCTTGATCGGGAAACAGGACAGCTCACTGGGAGTGATTCAGCTTTCCGCGCGGGATCCCGGATTTCAATTCTCGGAAGATGACTTGGACCTACTGATCAGCGTTGCGTCACAATGCAGCTTGGCCGTTGACAATGCCCATCTTCACGAACGCGTATTGAGACGCAACCAATTGGAACGTGAGCTGATGGCCGCACAGCAGGTGCAGCAAGACTTTCTGCCGGATCACCCGCCAGTCATCGCGAACTATGAATTTTGCGATTATTACCAGGCCGCTCATCGAATCGGTGGTGACTATTTCGACTACATCGATTTGCCCAACGGCAACTTGGCCGTCGCGCTGGCCGACGTTGCCGGAAAAGGAATCCCGGCCGCCTTGCTGATGGCGAAGCTGTACTCGATGGTGCGGCACGAACTGCTGACGCACGCTTCATTGTCCGATGCAATGAACAGCTTGAACAAGGAAATCAGTACCAAAGGCATGGCCGAACGATTCATCACCTGCATTTTGGCCATCATCGACGCCGACAATCACAAACTGTCGATTGCGAACGCCGGCCATCTGCCGCCAATCCGCCGTAACGCCGACGGACAGGCCGAGATGGTCGGGCTTGAGGAATCAGGTTTCCCATTGGGACTTGTCCCGGATCACGAATACCACATTCTCGATATTGATTTAAGCGAAGGTGATTCTTGGTTCTTTTTCACTGACGGAGTCACCGAAGCAATGAATCCCCATCACGTCCTGTTTTCGACCGAGCAACTCATTAAGTCGATCACCGATGGGCCCGCTTCGATCGGACCGCTCGTCAACACCATCATTTCCGACGTCCGAAAGTTCGCGGAAAACCGTCCGCAAAACGACGACATCTGCCTGGTGGGATTCCAGCGTGTCATCGGAAACGAGTAGGTGGTTTCGGGCGATTGTGTCCGCGTTTGGAACACATGACTTCTAATCGTTGGGCTATCGTCTTGGGCCTCGGCAAGCAGACCGTGTGTCGGTTCGACAGTCGTTTCCGGTTGTCTCCCGTGTTGATTCGGTATAATGAGCTTTGAGTACACAAGGCCGAGAAGCCAGAATTCTCAGTCCGATGACACTTCCGGTTCGTGATCCGCCTCGACAACTTCAAAGACATACCCATTCAATTCACGAAAGAAGAACCGTTGGAACGGTGTCGGCCGTTCTGGTTCAATCAATTCCGCGCCCTGTTCGGCCAGCCGTTGCTTCAGACCGTCGAATTCGCTCAGCGGGTAGGTTATCGCAAAGTGCCGGCCGAACTCGCGTTCGAATGGCGACGGTTCGAAATCGGGAATCTCAATCAGGTGTAATTCCTGGTCGACCCCGATTTGCAACCACGCAGCCACTTGCCCGATATTGCCGGGCCGGTTGATCGGTTCCCAACCAAGCGTGTCCGTAAAAAACTCGGCCGTCCTCCGCACGTCGCGTGTTGCCAGAGTGAAATGTGCGATCGCCGACTTTGCATTTGTGCGTGACATCATGCCAATCGAATAACGGAGAGAAACAGGAAAGCTTAGACAATGGTCTCGTAGCCTTTGCGTTGCTCGCGGCTGAGCATGGCGGCGGCTTCGCTGTCGTCGACGAAATCTTCCTTTTCGGGATTCCAAGTCAGCTTGCGCCCCAACAGCATGGCGATGTTGGCTAGGTGACAGACACTGACCGAGCGGTGATGCGTGTAGACGTCGGAAATTGGCAACTCGCGGCTCTTGATGCAGTCGAAGAAGTTCTGCATGTGGCCTTTCATCCGCATGCCGCGGTACAGCTTCTGAACCTCGGCGTTCAGCCATTCGGTTTCGTCTTCGCTG
>CAUZVF010000855.1:0-3553 GCA_963582955.1 Planctomycetota bacterium | reverse complement strand
AAAGAAAACAAAGATCAGGTCCAATCTTCGTTTCCTTTGTTTTCTTCTGTTAGACAACTGACTCTTGGAGCATTCTGATGAGGCTGAAAGACAAAGTCGCTCTGATCACCGGAGCCGCCAGTGGCATCGGCCGGGAAACGTCGCTGTTGTTTGCCAAAGAAGGTGCCAAAGTCGTTGCCGTCGATGTCAACGATGCCGGCGGCGATGAAACGGTCACGATGATCACGTCCAACGGCGGCGAAGCGGCATACATTCACGCCGATGTTTCCAAATCCACCGACTGCGAAGCCATGATTGCTTTTGCCGAGGAGAAATTCGGAAACCTTAACGTCTTATTCAACAACGCCGGCATCATGGACGGCCGCGACGACGATGCTGTCGCCACATCCGAAGAAGTCTGGCAACAAACGATCGACATCAACCTAAAAGGCGTGTTTTTAGGTTGCAAATACGGAATCCCCGCGTTGCGTCGCGCCGGCGGCGGTTCGATCATCAACACGGCGTCATTCGTTGCGCTTATCGGAGCCGCCACGCCGCAAATCGCCTACACGGCCAGCAAGGGCGGAGTGCTGGCCATGTCGCGTGAACTAGCCGTCGTTCACGCACGGGAAAACATCCGCGTCAATGCTTTGTGTCCGGGTCCGCTAAAGACAAAGCTGTTGATGGATTATCTGGATACGGAAGAAAAGAAACAGCGGCGTCTCGTCCATATCCCGGCCGGACGATTCGGACTGGCCAAGGAAATGGCTCAAGCGGCGTTGTATTTGGCGTCGGACGAATCGTCATACGTGACAGGTACCGAGTTCTCGGTCGACGGCGGTGTGACAGCGGCCTACGTCACACCGGAATGAAAACGACTTGTTGGATGCGTCAACGGTTAAGATGATCGATAATGTCAAACCCCCACCGACCCCGCTGTACGGACCGGGGACATGGGTAGCAGTTTGTCGGATTGAGATTCTCCGCGCATCCCAAGACGCACGTTGTATTGGAACCCACAATTGAAAGTCAAATGGACTCAGCCAGGAAGCTAACGCTTCCCGCTAGCCTGTTTTCGACACAAAGTTCAGAACATTCCGCGAGCTGAACGAGGCCGCGAAATAGGCTGATTTTGGTTTGTTCGCAAGCCTCCGTCGACTCGCGAGGCCTACTTTTGCATGACTAGCACCGGCGTCTTAGTTGATCGTGCACGTGACTTTGTTACCATGAATCAAACCGTGGATGTGGGCGGTAACTTATCACATGATAAGGTCCGCTCAAATTTACGGAAAATGACAATTCAATTCACATGGGATCCTCTGGGCACATGACGGCTTCGAGGGGTGCAGTGGCGGCGGGAATCTTCCGTTGTCCATTTGGCGATTAGCTCAAGTTCGGTTGGTTAGGAAATCTCGATGACCAATATGCCTGTCGAGACATTGACGGCCATTCTGGCAGTGGCCTTTGGCCTGCTGGTTTTGACCGCGACGGCGGTTGTCGGAATCTCACGTTGGTCCATCGATTTCACTGTCGGGTTTCTCCCGCACAGCGTCGATGCTAACGAGATTTCGAGGCCCTGCAATTGTCTCGTCCAGAAATTGGAACTGTCTCTTGCAGCGGCGCGATCGGTACCGATACCGCTGTTGACAACACAATTCATTGCGGATCGGTCGTTTCTGCAATAAGCGAAACTCATCATTTCCTCTCCGGCGACTTAGCGACTCGTTGACGCCTCTCTGTTTGTGATCGTACCGCCGTAGCAACGGTGGCGGCGATCGGCATTGCCGGAAACGTGCCCGGCGGAAACTGACCTCATTTGCCATTGCCGGGCGATTTCTTCCGGTTGGCAACGGAGTCGGTGCTGCCCACGTGTGGCAATCCAACCACGCGGTTGCCGCAGGTGATGCAGGATCCCGATCGCGTGATCAGGGAGAAACACGTCTCATGGGACCCGAAGTCTGGATTACCGGATTAGTTGCTCTGGCGGTTGGAGTTATCGTCGGACTCGTATTTGACCGCGTTCGTCGGGGAGCCGCCTATCAAGCTCGCGACGAGATCATCAAACAAGCCGAGCGTGAGGCGGACAACGTCCGCAAATCTCAGGAACTGGAAGCCAAGGAACAATTGCTGAAACGGCGGGAGGAACAGGAAGAGGAACTCAACAAAGCCCGCGGCGAACTGCGTGAGCAAGAAAAGCAGCTCGACAAACGCGATAGCCTCTTGACAGACCAGCAGGAAGACTTTGTCAAGAAAGAACGGATGCTGGAGGTCACGCAAACGAAGCTCACGGAACGCAACAAAGTCGTCGACGTTAAGGAAAAAGAACTCGAACGCCTGCTCGCCGAAGAACAAGAACAGCTCTACAACATCAGCAGCCTCGACAAACCGGCGGCGACCGAATTATTGCTCGATCGGCTCGACAAGCAATTGCGTAACGAAACGGGTGCTCGGATTCTGAAACACGAATCGGAACTCAAGGACCAATGCGACGAGAAAGCTCGCGAGATCATCGGAATGGCCGTACAGCGTTGCGCGTCGGCTCATACGTCCGAAATGACCGTCTCGACCGTCGACATCCCCAACGACGAAATGAAAGGCCGCATCATCGGCCGTGAAGGCCGTAACATCCGCGCCTTTGAAAAGACCACCGGAGTTGACGTCATCGTCGATGACACGCCTGGAGTCGTCATCGTCTCGGCATTCGACAAAGTCCGCCGCGAGATTGCTCGACTGTCGTTGGTCAAATTGATCCAGGATGGACGCATCCATCCGACACGCATCGACGAGGTCGTCGAAGAAACTCAAAAAGAAATGGACGAGCACATCCGCAAACTCGGCAAGGAAGCCTGTCAGGAAATCAGCATCCACGGCCTGCACGACAAGATCATCGATCTGATTGGACGGCTCAGCTTCCGCACCAGTTATAGCCAAAACGTATTGCGTCATTCGATCGAAGTCGGATTCCTGACCAGCCTGATTGCCGAGCAATTCGGACTCGATGCCGAATTGGCCAAACGCTGTGGTTTCTTGCACGACATCGGCAAGGCCGCCGATCACGAAATGGAAGGCGGACACCCCGCCGTCGGCGCGGAACTGTTGAAACGGTACGGCGAAGGTAAGGAAGTCGTACACGCCGCATTTGGACATCACGACGACATTCGTGTCGATTACATTTACACGGTCCTCGTCGCCTCGGCCGATGCCATTTCGGCATCGCGGCCCGGTGCGCGTCGCGAGAGTCTGGAACGATACGTCAAACGACTGGAAGAACTCGAAGCCATCGCCTGCGGATTTCCCGGAGTCGAACAAGCCTTCGCCATCCAAGCCGGCCGCGAAGTGCGCGTCGTTGTTGATTCCGGCCAAGTCAACGACCGCGAAGCCGCAAAAATCTGTAAAGACACGGCCATCGCCATCGAAGAATCCATGACCTATCCGGGTGAGATCAAAGTGACGGTTCTGCGTGAAACCAGAGCGGTGGCGGTGGCGAAGTAAGAAGGACATCGACCAAGGCGGGAAAATATGAGTGAAACCGCGAAGCCTATTGGATCGATCGCATGAACCGACCTGTCCGTTC
>CAUZVF010000854.1:0-3554 GCA_963582955.1 Planctomycetota bacterium | reverse complement strand
TGGGAATCTTGATGTCGAATTCCTTTTCGAGACGGAAGACGATGTCGAGGAAGTCAATTGATTCGGCTCCCAGATCGCCAACCAATGTGGCCTCGGCAGTAATCTCGTCGTCGTCAACACCCAATGCGTCGATCAAGACTTCCTGAACTTTGCTGTAGATCTCATCGTTAGACATTCTTGTGTCTCCTGGTAGCCAGACTTCGTGCGTCGTCCGGCGAATGATTTCTCGCCACCCAACCTTATTTGGCAATTCGACCGGGCGAGTCGTTCGAATGCCGTAACCCACGTAATTATTTAGTCTTGGAGTGAAAACGAACCGCAACACTGCCTGTAAAGTGTGTTTGGAGAAAGACAGGCTTTACGGCTCGAAAGTCAACCAGTATTCTGGCAGCCCATTAATCGGCTTGTCAACCAATCGGAGAAATTGACGCCAGTTTTTCTGTAATTTTTGATCAGCCTCGACGAGTGGGCTGCATCGGCCCCAACCAAGTCGGTGGCGGTAGCCACATGGCAAAATCTTGTGGCTCTTGCCAGATCAACGTGCGAAGTAATTGATGCCGTTAGAGCCAACGTCGTGCGTGATAGCGGTGATACCGTAAGTGGTGCGGCGCAGTACGTCGGCCGCCTACGACAACCCCGAGCACAAGACACACGGTGGCGCGGCGATCTGGGCTTACCGTCGTAATGATGTCACCGGGCGAGTCGTCAACATCGGTTCGCACCCCAAAGGCGCCAAGTCTGGCGATCGACTGACTCTGACCGAGGCATGCGTCCTGTACACACTCGCTGGAACCGGTCGGCCACGCATTAAAGCACGGCTCGAACCGGGCAAGGTCCGCAGGATGGACCAGCCGACGTCCGCCGATCAGCCCGATTTCTGTCGCATCGGCGACCGGCAGTTTCACCATTTCAAATTCGAGGCGACGAAATCCAAACCGATCATCCGCATCGAGCTGGCGAGCAACGCAAACGTTCCGCTGAATTTGTATCTCAAGAAAGATGCGCCGGCGTTCCGGGCAAACGCCGAGTACGGCCGAATCTCGCCGGAATCAACTAAGACGATCGAGAAAGAGCTGAGCCCCGGCATCTGGTACGTCAGCGTCGAGTGCGCCGCCTCGGTCGAGGCATTCAACGATCCCGATTCCGATTCCGGTTTCTACCGCTATGTTTCCGGAACAGAATTGCTCAATGGTGTTCCGTATAGAATGACTCTTTGCGAAAGTGAGTCAATGTCGTCCGCACCGTAATCTTGCGAATCTGACGATACTCCATCATTGGGCTGGATGACGTGAGGAAGTCAGACAGAATCATTGCGGACAGAATCATTCCGTTTCGGTCACCGAGCCTCGATTGCGATGTCTCATCGGTTGTTGTTGATGCAATTGCCACGATAGACTGCAATCGGACATTCAAGCCAAGCCCACGAGGAATTCAACATGGCATTTGTAGGTACTTGCGGACGTCGACAAATTCGGATTGCTGGTTTTTCATCGCTGATTTTATTTTTCATGGCTACGAATGCCGCCGTCGCGGGCGATTGGCCGACATATCTTCACGACTTCAGCAGAAGCGGTAGCACCGGCGAAACGATTTCGTTTCCTTTGAACAATAACTGGTCATTTACGTCGCCGGCACTGCCTCAGCCGGGCAATACCGGTCCTGATGGCCGTGTTATCGAGAACAAAAAGTTGCGGCCGCGCATCGCGTTTGATGATGCGTTTCACGTGGCTGTTGTCGGTGACCGAGTTTACTTTGGGTCGTCGGTCGATCACCAAATGCGTTGTGTGAATGCGTCGACCGGCAAGGTTGTTTGGAAATTCTACTGCGACGCGCCGATTCGCTTGGCACCCACTGTTGCGAATGGCCGTGTCTATTTTGGATCAGATGACGGATCTGTCTATTGTTTGCGGGACGACACGGGAAAAGAACAATGGAAGCTGCGGGCTGGGCCGGAAGACAGTTGGCTGATCGGCAGGCAGGAAATGATCTCTCGCTGGCCGGTGCGAACGGGAATTCTGGTTGACAACGGCGTGGCGTATTTCGGAGCCGGGATCTTCCCGCACGAAAACATTTACCTTTACGCCGTCGATGCGGAATCCGGCACGAAGATCATTTGGAAAGGCGACAACATCAGCCAAAAAGATGCCGGACGCAACGACCTGTCTCCGCAGGGATACTTGTTGGCGAACGACGATGCGTTGTTCGTGCCCTCGGGCCGTACTCTTCCAGCGGCCATCGATCGCAAGACCGGCGAGATTCTGCACAAGCCGACTCCCAGTTGGCGGCGCGATGCGGGCGGAGTTGTTGGTGGAACTCATGCGTTGCTCGCCGACGGCCAGCTATATTCGTTCGGCGCGCATCACATTCTGGCTTTGGACCAGAAGAACGGCAAAGTCGGATTCGGTTGGCTGAACGGAAAGCAAATGGCTGTGACCGGCAAATATGCCTACATCACGTCGGAAGATTTCGTGGTCAAGGTCGATCGGTTGGAACACGCCGTGGCCAGCCAGGAAGCTCACGCACTCGACATGGAAATCTACAACACGAATCGCGCTCTGCGATCCGAGAAAGATGAAGCCAAACGCAAAGAAATGAGGCAGAAGATTTCGGATGCTCAATTACAGATTCCGAAACTGGCGGACGTTGGTGTTGTCTGGAAGAAACCATCGGCAGGAATCTCGTCGTTGGTCGCGACAGGCAACGCGGTGATCGTTGGTGGAGACGGTGTTGTTTCCGCGTTCGCTGCCGACGACGGACGACAGATTTGGGAAGCGAAAGTTGACGGAAAGGCTCGCGGATTGGCTGTCGCCAATGGTCGTGTCGTTGTCAGCACCGATACGGGCGCGGTCTATTGCTACTCGGCCGACAACACCGTTGCCGGACGCAGCGAATCCCAGCGAGCCACGAATCCGTTTCCAAACGACGAATGGTCGGCAATGTATGCGTCCGCAGCGGACGAGATACTGAAACGAACCGGCATCAAACAGGGATTCTGCCTGGTCGTCGGCAGCGAAAATGGCCGGCTGGCTTACGAAATTGCCAAGCGAAGCGATCTGAACGTCTACGGGGTCGAGCCGGATATGCGAAAGGTTATCGCTTCACGGGCGACGCTTTCCAATGCGGGTCTCTACGGCAGTCGGATCACGATTCACCACGCCGAGTTATCGCCGCTGCCGTACCCCAACTATTTCGCCGACTTGATTGTTTCCGACCGGTTGTTGCTGACGGGTGAGATACCGGGTGATCCCAAACAGATTGCTCGGCATTTGAAACCGCTCGGCGGTGTCATTTGTCTCGGCAACCCGAGCGATTCGAACGCGGCCGACGTCTCGCAGGTTGTTCGTGTTCTATGGTTGGCGTACAGCGAAATCACGGAACAGTCGGTCGTGAAATCCGCCGGTTCCTGGACAACGATGACACGCGGCAAGTTGCCCGGAGCAGGCAGTTGGTCTCACCAATACGGCGAACCTGGCAACACGGCGTGTAGCGACGACCGTCTGGTCAAGGGTGGCCTCGGAGTGTTGTGGTACGGCGATCCCGGTGAAGGAAAAATG
>CAUZVF010000853.1:0-3559 GCA_963582955.1 Planctomycetota bacterium | reverse complement strand
GCAGCTCGTGCATCGGTGCGAGTATGTCAGTCGGCGGAGCGTTCACTCTGTCTTTGACTGGTGTTCTGTTGGTGAATGGATATGGCTGGCGGGAACTCTTTCATGTGTATTCGCTTGTAGGAATTGTTTGGGCCGCTGGCTTTTACTGGTTCTTCAGGACATTTCCGCAAGAACATGCCAGCGTAAACGACAGTGAATTACGGCTGATTCGGGAATCGGAAGTTACTGAAGACGACAATGCTTCCATGGCGGAACCCGCGAATCACGAGCCCTGGGGCGGATCGATTCTGCGGAACATGTTAGTCAGCCGGTCGATGTGGGCACTCTCGGTTCAGTCGTTCTTTCGCGCCGCTGGATATGCTTTCTTCGTCACCTGGTTCTTTGCGTTTCTGGAATACGCCTACGGTATCGAGAAAGACGAGGCGGGATTTTTGAACAGTCTGCCGTTAATCGCTGTGATTTTGGGCAGCCTGTCAGGCGGAATCATCGTCGACTGGTTATTGAAAGTGACTGACAGCAAATGGATCAGTCGCAGCGGAACGGCATTCGTGGCTTTGTGCGTCTGTGGTTTCTTCACCATGGCTTCTGCCTGGACTCATTCGGCCACTCAACTTTCCATGATGATCGCAATCGGCGCCCTGTTTTCCGGTATCGGAAGCCCTGCCGCTTGGTCGGCGACGATCGACATGGGCGGTCGGCACACAGCTATCGTCATGGGCACAATGAACATGGCGGGCTGCGTCGCCGGCGTTATCCTGCCAATAATCTTGGGAGAATGGTTCGACCAGATTCGTGAAACCGGTGGCAACTGGGATCCTGTGATTTATCTGCATGCGATTTTCTATTTTCTGGGTGCAGTCAGTTGGCTGGCCGTCGATCCAAATGACAAACTGGATCGGTGAGGCTGGTTTCTGGGGTACTTGATTCTCGATCCCGGATGCTGGATTGTGGGTGTCGCCGATTTGCCAGCATTCAGAATTTAGCAATCAGAATCGAGGCCCTACATGCTGTTCGATACTCACACCAATCTGATGTGGTATCCCGATCACTATTCGGACGAATTCGTCGAGTTTGCATGGGAAGCGAAAAAGGCGAAGATGAAACTCTCGCCCGACGTCTACTTTGCCGGCAGTGATGTGGCCGAGGCAAATGCGTTCGATTCGAAGCCCGAGCAATTGCTGGAAGCGACGCAGGATGCCGACAGGGTGATCGTTTTCGGCATCAAAGCGCCGTTCTGTGGAATCAATGCCGATCAGGAATTGATTGCCGATTTCGTGAAGCAGCACTCGGAAAAGTTCATCGGCTGGTGCTCGGTCGATCCGAACGACGATGACTGCGTCGACCAGCTTGTCTATTACGTGAATGACCTTGGCCTGTGCGGGTTGAAGTGCTCGCCGATTTATCAGAATTGGGATCCACAGGACCCGAAGCATCTGCCGTTGTTCAAGAAGGCCGAGCAACTGGGTATTCCCGTCAACATCCATCAGGGAACATCGTTCGTGCGCCCCGGGCCATTGAAGTACGCGAATCCGATTCAATTGGAAGACATCGCCATCGCGTGTCCCGATCTGCGGATCGTGATCGCTCACATGGGACACCCGTGGGAAGACGAATGTGTCGTCCTGATCCGCAAGCATCCGAATTTGTATACAAACATTTCGGCGCTGCACTATCGCCCGTTGCGACATTATCAGGCCTTCATGTCGGCGATCGAATACGGAGTTGATCACAAACTGATCTTTGGATCCGATTTTCCGTCGGCGACCGCCGAACAAGTCATCGCCGGCCAGCACAAAGTGAATCAGGTTGTCGACGGAACCAATTTCCCGAAGGTTTCGGACGAGATGATTCACAACATCATCCATGAAAACTGGAAACAGTTTTTGCCCGAGTACTGTGATAGCTGAAGTCGCAAGACTTCAAGGAGTATCTGCCTGAATTCTTTCGAATCCAGCTACTTCGAGATCCCGGACGCGCATAACATTCATCATGAAGATCACTCGCATCGAGACCATCCCCGTCAATGTCCCGTTGAAGGCGGACCTGACGACGAAGACCGCGCACGGTGAGCACGTCGTTTCACCATACGTCGTTATTCGTATTCACACGGATGAAGGATTGATTGGTCTCGGCGAAGCAACGCTGGCTCCGCGATGGAGCGGCGAGACGAGTCCCGGTTGCGTGGCCGTCGTCAACGGTCTGTTCGCTCCATTGCTGATCGGAGAAGACCCCACTTACATTGAAACGTTGCGTGCAAAGATCGACGGAGCAATCCGGCTGAATCCGTTTACGAAAGCCGCTGTTGAAATGGCTTTGTGGGATTTGACCGGAAAAGCAAAGGGCGTGCCCGTTTACGAATTACTGGGCGGCAAAGTCCGTGACTCGATCCCGATGAAAATGGTTGTCGGTGGATTCGACGTGTCCAAGGCCGCCGCGTTGGCTCGGCGGTTTCTCGACTGGGGCGTGAAATGCTTGAAAGTCAAAGTCGGCATCGACGACGACATTGCGCGAGTCAGCGCGATCCGTGAATTGGCCGGTCCCGACATTCCAATCGGCGTGGATGCCAATCAAGGTTGGGATTTCGAAACCGCCAAAAGTATGCTGGCGGAGCTGGAACCGTACGACATTCTGTTCGCCGAGCAACCCATCCCCGGAGATGATCCCGCCAAGTTGCCCGAACTCCGCCGCTCGACTTCGATTCCCATCATGGCGGACGAGAGCATCTTTACGGCCAACGATGCCCGTCAACTGATTCGAAATGAAGCGGTCGACATTCTCAGCGTTTATCCCGGCAAGCACGGCGGCATTGCGGCCACGGTCGAGATTGCCGAGATCGCCAAAGCCGCCGGCATCGTGTGCTCGATGGGCAGCAATCTCGAATTGGGAATCGGGACGGCCGCTCAACTGCATCTTGGAGCCGCCGTACCGACGATCGACAGCGAGCAATACCCCGGCGACTTCCTCGGCCCGCTGTATCACGAAGCCGATCTGTTGACCGAACCGTTGTTGCTTGGTCCCGATACGGCACGACCGCCCGAAGGACCGGGACTTGGTGTCGAAGTCGATAACGAACAACTGGAACGATATCGCGACACGTCGCAAGTTGCACGATCTCTGGCTTAGTGCTGCGTCAAATCTTGATTTTGGGGTAGCCGGAGTCGCAAGACTTCGGGCGACACTGAGAAAGACGCCCGAATTCTTGCGAGTCCGGCTACAAGGACAACCCCACTTTTTGGACTTGAAGACGATCTAGTCTGAGTACCGCGTTCATTCGACGAGATACGTCTTTTCAATCTTCGCGGCAACTGTGCCGACTGCGTAATATCCGACCGAGATGCGGCCGACGTGAGTCAGAATGTCGTACGCTTTCCAGCGGTCCCAGCCGTAATCGGATTCCATCCACAAGATCAGACGGGCGTAGGCTTCTGCGATCGAATGTTCCATTGGAGAACCAGTCGCGACCGCCATGATCTCGGTTGCTGATTCAATTCGCGGGCTAGCGACTTTGATGCCTTTGATCAAATGAACGGTGATTGTCGATTCCGACGCCATCTCGAGC
>CAUZVF010000852.1:0-3565 GCA_963582955.1 Planctomycetota bacterium | reverse complement strand
TCGTCATGGTAATACATGCCGTTACTTCCCCGACTGGATGAGTGCTTCCTTCGCCTTCCGTGACAGGGCTTTGATCGCCAACTCTCGCTTCAACGCCGTGCTCTGATTTGGCTGCTCTTCTTGATATTCGAGAGTGACAGGTAATCGGCTGCGTGTGTAGCGTGAAGCTGTGCCCGCATTATGTTGTTCAAGCCCTAAACAAACGCCGAAAACCTGTCATCATTACTTGATGACAACCGGTTAGCATTCCGGACCCCCGATTTCGGCTGTTTTCGACGCGAATCGCCGCTTCGATTTGCTTCTCTCTGCCGCGAATTTAACGCGGCCTTTCCCCACTTTCTTGGAGGATTCTCTTTTATGATTTCGCCTGCTTTGTTGCTTGTTCTGTCGATGGCCGTGTTGTTGGTCAGCATCGCCCTGGTCCGCGAGCTGCGGCTTAGGAAAGCCCTGCAGCGGCTGCTTGCTCAATTCTTGAAGTACTGGAGGAAAATGAATGCGAATGATCCACCGGCTGACGATTCCCATGCTGCTGCTGCCGATGATGCTCGGTTGTAGCTCGAACGAAGAATCTGAACTTGCCGCGATGGCTCGGCGAGAACTCGACCGAATGTCTGCTCAGAGCGAGTCGCTGATGCGACACAGTCAAGAAGTTTCCGAGACAGCTCGGCATCTGGTCGAAGCCGACGCGAATGCCAGAAAAGAACTGACGGAATTTCAGAGCCGATTGCAAGCCGACATCGAAAGCGAACGGCAGAATGTCGACCGGCAACGCGACGAGCTGGAATCGGAACGACGGCAGATCGCCCGTGCGACTGGATACCGTTTCCAGTTTGATCTCTCGAATCGGCAAATCAGCAGGCGTAAAGGTTGCCGAGAAATCGAACGGCAAAATCAAGCATGCGACGGCTCACGACCTACGCCGAGCGTTCGGTTTGCGATGGGCAATGCGAGTGATGCCGAACGTCCTGATGGAACTGATGAGGCACCAGAAAATCGAGACGACAATGAAGTATTACGTCGGTCGAAACGCCGAAGCGGCGGCTGATGCTGCGTGGGACGCCGTGGCTAACACTTTTGCTAACACTTCGAATTCTGGTGGATCCAGAAATGAAGAAAACCCTGTAAAAACAGGGTTTTAGAGTGCCCCCACGAGGACTCGAACCTCGAACCTACTGATTAAGAGGCAATGGTATTGCAAGTACCGCGACAGCATGAAACTCTATAAAAACAGTACTACTCGCATCTTTTTAGCAGAACACGGGATTGCATTCAATTGCATCCATATCCAGCGGTTTTCGAACGGTTGCAATTAAAAGTGGTAGAAGTGTGGTAGTAAACGCGGCAAGATTTGGAGCCAACCCATGTCATTCGAGCCCGACGACGAGCAAGGTGGCGGAACTGGCGTGATCTTTGTTGGACTCGCTCTCTTGCTGGTCATGATCGTCGGTACGGCTGTGTGGCCGATGTTGGCTAGCCGTCCCGAAACTTCGGCGGCGTCCAAAGTGTCGGAACCTACGAGTGGCCGAGTGGCGACTCCGACAGACGACCGGCATTCTCGGTTGGAGTGGTTCCCGCCAGCAGAGGCCGGGTCAACTACAGGCAGTGCTGTGACGGTCCCGTAAAGCGCCCGGCAGCCGTAGCCGCGAGAAGCCGGTTCGACCGCGGCCCAGGACCAGCTTCTGCCACGAATGAGGTCGATTCATTGCAATAAGTGTTCAGCCGGTTCTCTCTGTGGTAGTGTGTCCCGAATGTAGGCGCGTCAGCGTTGTGTCCACCTAAACTGACAACCCAACTCGAATCGGGAACAATCACATGAGTCGCATCCAACTTCTCGGTCTCGTTGGTGCATTGGCCGTCGGCGGTGGAATAGGTGGAGTTGGGACGTACTACGTTGTCGAGTCGTCTGGTGAACTCGTCATTCCACCGACGCCAGCGGAAATGCAAGACTTCTACGGTGACAACGATACGATTTCGATCTGCTCATTCAACATCCAGTTTCTTGGTAACTTCAACAAACGCGACGATCCGGCCTTGGGAGCCATTCTGGCGGGTTTTGACATCGTCGTGGTCCAGGAACTTGTTTCGCCGCCATACGAGGGTGAATTCCCGAATGGAGACGAATTCAAACCAGATGCGCAGTCGGCAGAATTCTTTGACGTCATGACCGCGCTCGGCTTCGAGTACGAACTTTCGGTAGAAGACACCGGGACCGGTGACACAATCCACAAGAACGGGTCGTCAACAGAGTGGTGGGTGGTTTTCTACAAGCCCGATCGCGGCCATAATGAGAGGACGTTCGAAATGACCAGATTACTTGTTTCCCGTGAGGTGCTAGAGTGCCAGTGCGTCTGATGCTGATCGTTGTCGGTGTTGCATTCCACGGGCGTGCTCCCGTCGCTGGGGCCGTAGATGCTCCGACACCACCGAATCTGATTTACATTATGGCCGACGATCTCGGCTATGGCGATCTTGGTTGCTTCGGTCAGAAAATGATCAAGACGCCGAGGCGAGTCACCGCTTCGCTATCGAGCGTCCACAAGGGATAGGACGTGGTGGTCACGTCGTGGCCGGCTTCCAGGTTTCCTTGTTGATGGCTCTTGGGAATCAACAGTAGCGGACCGTTAAACTCGTTCACGTCGTCCAGAAAGACGCTGATATTCATGGCGCGCGGTTCTGGCATCAGATCCTCGCGAGTCCAGGTACCGAAATCCTGATGCCACTGCCAGGCATCTCCGTTGAAAGCGGCCTTGGCATTGATTTTGAACTGATGCATGTAGACCGGCCCGTTCAACAGCTGCATGACCGGACGCACTAATCGTGGATGTCGTGCCAGCAGGCCGAACGACTCGTTGTAGGTGTGTACGGCAAAAGCCGTCCGCACCGCGTCGCTACTCTTTTCACGGATATTCTCTTCTCGACGCTGGGCGAAGATCGAAGGCAGTTCGTCATTCAACCTGCCGATCTCCTGCCGCGCAAAGATGTCAGGGAAGAAGAGGTAGCCTTCCGTTTCAAATTGTTTGACCTGTTGGTCGCAGAGTTGCATGGCGTCCTTTGAACCCCCTGAAGAAAAACCGGGATTTGCCCGAGTTGGCCCCAGGCGGGTCACCGCTTAGTATCCGTCCCGCGTCTCTTGCTCCAGTTCCCCCCGGAGCTTCACCAGCATACTGTTGGCAGGCAATTGGACATCATCGTAGCTGAGTATCTGGTCCTTGGCGACGGATCGGACGAGTTTGGCGTCCGACGCCAGTCCGATGGGAAACGCCCTGCGGGAAAGGCTGTCTCGGGCCGGCATGAGCCTGCCGAAAACCGTGTCGCCGCCTTCTCCGTCCAGCCTGTCGTCGACAGCCAGGTTCCTTTTTGCACACGCGGCCACATCGCCTAAAAAATCGCGCGATGTCCCGGTCGGTTCATGACGTAGCGCCGCAGAAGCAACGCTGATTGCCAGTTCCAACCCGATCAGATGATTCGGTCGGTACAGAGCTGCGTATCGGCCCGATTTGTCGGTGGTCACTCCGTACTGACCGAAACACTGCTTGACGTATTCCGTTGGCGCCTTGAATGTTAT
>CAUZVF010000851.1:0-3565 GCA_963582955.1 Planctomycetota bacterium | reverse complement strand
CCCGAAAGCGCGTTGCATCCAGATGGCACTTGGAGGTTTATCGGCGGCAACGCGGCGATTCCCTACCGCCCGCCCGCCGAACCGATCGCCGATCAGCAAGGCAGCGAGGGCTGCGTCAAGTGGCACCAGATGTGGATGATGAAAGATCTGGTCCGCTATCACCGCTACACCGACAGCGAAGACGCTTTGAAGCTGCTGCGCCAATTCACGCGCTTTTGCATGAAGCCTGACCTGTGGGAGGACACCGGCCGCGACGGCGCAGCGGGTCACGAACACGGCATCTGGGGCGGACACTGGCATGGCAACATGGGCGCTGTTCAGGCGCTCCTCGAAGTGGCAATGCTGGAGGACGATGATCGTCTGAAGCAGATTGTCCGCGAAGCTTACGATCACGGTGTGCGGCAAGGCGTCGTCCGATTGGGCTTCTTCCCGGCGTGGTTGAATCCGGAAAAATACAAACGTGGGGGCAACCTGGCCGAAGTGTGCGAGTCCTGCGGGATTGCCGACACGCTCATCCTGGCGGTCAAGCTGACCGACGCCGGCGTGGGTGACTACTGGGACGACGTCGATTCGATCGTGCGCAATCAACTCATCGAGCAGCAGTTCGTCGACGTCGAACAAATGACACGCACGGCGGGCGGCGATCCCAGTAGCGACGCTTTGATCAGACGATTCGTCGGTGGCTTTGGCGTCGGCGGGCTGACCGGCATTAAGCCGGAATCATACGGTTGCTGCACGGCCAACGGATCGATGGCGCTCTACTACGCCTGGCATGGCATCACGCGATTCGATCGTGGCGTGGCCACCGTCAACATGTTCCTGAACCGCTCTTCGCCGTGGCTCGATGTCGACAGCTACCTGCCGTACGAGGGCAAAGTCGTCTTGCGAAACAAACGGGCTCACACCGTGCTGGTGAGGGTCCCCGTTTGGGTCGAGCAAGACGAGGTCGATTGCTTTGTGAACGCCAAGGCAGTGAAAGCGAATCGCACCGGTCGGTATCTTCTCTTTCGCGACTGTCGGCCCGACGACGAAGTTCGGCTGCAGTTCCCGATCACCGAACGGACCGGCACGTATACGATTCATGGCAAGCCGTTCCGCGTCACGTTTCGCGGCAGTACCGTAGTCGACGTCCAGCCGAGTAAAACCGACGCGGGGCATTATGCCTTGTACCAGCGAGAGCACATGCGAGAATCAATGGCTCCGTTGCGGACCGTGAAGCGTTTTGTGGCAGACCGGATCATCCCGCTGCAATGAGATTCTTTGTGACGCGACTGAAGAACGGCAGGTTCATCAGCTACCGTTGCCGCATGACGGGTATCCACCAGGAAGGCACAGAGAGTCGACCGGATGCGACGACAGGGACCGCCATTTTGGCTCTCCAAGGACCAGGGAGCGACCTGGACGCGGCAGAAAGTCTCCGGTGCCACACAAGGATACGCTGACCACGTACCGCAAGATTCGCGACAACCAAGACCGGCTATCGGACAGGAACCGGTTGTTTGACGGAGATTGTCGAGACCGGCGGCGTGATTTTCGTCGGTCACATCCATTACACTCCGCCGCGAGATGAGCAGCAGATGTGAGAGACTGAAGCAGTCACGGGATTTGCGTCACAACCGTCATTTACGTCATTCGAGGGGTTATTGGCGGCACGTTTGCGTCACTGGTTGCGTCATCGTTCTTTCGCGTGCGTCATCGGCCTCCGATGGAATTGCATCACTTTGCATCACTTTGCAACGGGTTGCATCGAGTTCTCCGTGCCAATGACGGAGCTGACGCAAATGACGCAAATCGCGGCGATCGACAATCCGGAAGAGGCCGTTGACACGATTCACAGGAGATTGAATATGCCAGGCGTCTGAAGGCTGACGTTGAAACCACCAACACGATTTCGTGGGGCACTCCCCTGTGTCTGATGTTACAATCCGAGCAACCGCCGACGTTAATGGGACGCGGAGATTCAATTCGAGGACGTAGGTGATGACTCGCTGGAATTCGAACGGTTGTCTGCTCGTGCTATGCCTCCATGTTGGAGTTGCCGTGGAGTCTGCGGAACCTCCGCCTCGGCTCGGCGGGCCGTACAAGTTGCTCGCGGCCGATTTCACCGGAGACGGCACACAAGATCTCGCCGTCGGCTTTCACGATCTCGGCCTGCTGACGATCGAACGTGGCGATGGTCGAGGCCACTTCGAACACCTGGCGATCACACCGATTCGTCCAATCGATGGTAAGGGCTTCGTCGACGGGTCGTACAACTTTGCAGCGGCCGATCTCGACGGCGACCGGCGGTTGGACCTGGCGGTGGGCTGCCGAGGCAAGTTCGTGCTGCTGGCAAGGAACCTCGGAAACGGACGTTTCGCTCCGATGAAACGATTCCCGACCGAAAGTTCGGCAAAGGGTGTTGCGCTGGCGGACCTCGATCAGGACGACCGTCTCGATTTGCTCTACACGGCGCGCGGCACCGGACGCTCCGGCGACACGAAGACTGGCCGGCTCTACCTCCGTCGGGGACTGGGTCGATGGGAGTTTGGCAAACCGATCATACTGGAGGCCGGAATCTCGGCGTACTACGTCGAAACGGCTGACCTGAACGGTGACGGTTTTCTCGACGTGCTGGTCCCAAACGAACTGGGCAACACGGCGTCGTTTTGGATCAGCCCCGGTCGGTCAATTTTCAGCAGCCCGTCAAAACTGACTCGCCGGGTGGTGACGACTTCCGGTTCCCGAATCAACGACGTCCGTGCCCGTGACTTCACTGGTGACGGGAAACTCGACATCCTGACGGCCAACTGGGCGTCCTCCACGATCTCGCTCTTTCCCGGCAAGGGCGATGGCACGTTTGGGGCCGAACGGTTGATGGACGGCGGTAAACACTGCGTCTTCTTTGCGGTCGGCGATTTCGACCGTGACGACGATCTAGACTTCGCTGTGACGCACTGGACCGAGAACTTCGTCAGCGTATTCCTCAACGATGGTCGGGGGCACTTTCCTCCACGAACCGACTACACGACCGCGCTGGGCAACTACGGTGTCGTTGCGTTTGATGCCAACGGCGACGGCAAACTCGACTTGGTGACTGCCAATTACCGACATCGAAGCATCTCGCTGCTGGTCGGCCGCGGCGACGGCACATTCAAACCGGCCGTAACCACCCGAAGGAGCTTTCGGCAGATGGTCGACGGCTTTGTCCGCGAACGTTCAATTGAGTAACGCTTCGCTGGTGCCATATTTCGCATGGTGGCACTACGAGTCAGACTCCTCTGGCGGCACTACGCATCTGATTCCGCTGGTGGCTCGATTTTCCATCCCAATTCAGCAGCCAGTTCAATCGCCATGTGAGGGTTTCTTTGGATGACCGTCTTACATTGTTGCAGCATCATTTCTTCTATCTCATCCGCATGCATCGAACTCAGATATTCATCCTCAATTCGATCAGCGTCCGTCTCGATTTTCATGGCGAGATTAAACGGCATCATCAGCGCGTCGAGGGCAAACTTGCTGCCGGGATAGTTTTGTAATGCCAAAAGCGTTTGGTCGCGATAAACCTCAACCAATCGATTCAGGC
>CAUZVF010000850.1:0-3569 GCA_963582955.1 Planctomycetota bacterium | reverse complement strand
TGGGCCGTGGTGCAGGATGGCTCGCACATTGCCGAGCGTCAGGTGGCGGGCGTGAAACAGAGAACTGCCGTATTTCTCGATGAATGCCTTAACGTCTTCCCAAATGATGTCGTTTTCAAAACCTTCGATGGATGACAGCCGCATGGTTCGGCTGTGTTTCAGCCATTGTTGGTTGTAGAACTCGGTAATCTCACTTAGGACCGCGACCAATTCCGTTTCCGGCGATTTTCCCTCGTCCGTCGCAGTCTCTTCACTCCAGCTATCGGCCGAATGAACGACACATTCGATCGTGCTTCTCAGAGCAGTCCGAAACAGCCGGTCAAATTCAGTGACGGCCATTCCGCCGGGGCGTGAGGATCGCTCCATCTTGTAGGCCGTCTTCAATAACAGCCAAGTTTCGCGCAGCAATCCCAGCCTCGGCAATTGCGTCAACAGAAACCGAAGATTGGATTGCACGGTCCGGGCTGCCAAGATTTGCTGCGGATGGCCGCCATTGTCGAGCGGAACGTAAAGCAACGGCAATCGAACCAACCGGCGAATCACTTGCGGCAACGTTTTCTTGACCGCTTTTACATCGCGTTGAAAGATCGCCCGGTAAAGATCAATCGAAAGCCGCTCACTATCGGGAATGTCCGACGAGGATTCTTGTTGTGGCAAGCAGCACAACAAGCTTCGCTCGGCGGACCGGCAATTGACGTGCGTGGCGATAATCGTGTGGATCAAATAAAACTTCGTCTGAAGATGCAGATCGTATTCAACGTTGGAATCGTGACTGCCAGTCGGAGCCGTGACTTCGAATTCCCAAACCGCGCCCAGCAACCGCATCAGATCCGCCTGTAATTGCCGCGTCCGCACTCTCCATTCGACCACGGATTCCTGGACGTCTTGGACTGCGATGTCATTCTTGAGTTTCTTGGCGGTTTTCGCGGCTGTCGGAATCGCTTGCGGAATCATCTGCCACATCTGCGCGAGCGTCGTTAAGAACTTCAGCCGTGGTTCAATATGACGGCAGATGACTTCCAGTTCGCCTCCGTCAAAGGCAAAGCCGTCATCCATTATCTCGCCGTCGTGGCCGTCCATGGCAGTATCTTGATAGATCACATTGTCATACGCGGCCTGAAACAACTCGTCCTCCGACAATTCTTCGACATCGTCCGGTTGGTCCTCGTCGCCGTTAACGCCCCACTCGGGATAGAATTGTTCCTCGACCGTCGCTGGAGCATTGCCCTTGGCCTCGTCCAGACTGGGGACCGACCAAAACTCGCCAGCGTTCGCTTCGATGTAGGCGAACAGACGTCGGATTTGCAGCCAGGATTCCTGCGGCTCGGCGTCACGTTGGTCCAGCACGCGTGAGATCCACTCGATCAGCAAATGGTAAATCGAGTGTGAACCGAGTTCCATGCCTGTGTGATCGGCTTGGCTGAGCCACTGCATCAACAGTCCCATCGCCGCTACGAGATCACCTTTCTGCAGCAACGCTTCGGCAATCTGTGCGTAGGACTTCGACGATTGAAACTTCTCAACATGCGTTCTCCAGAACGAAATGTCGCCGGCCGCGCTCCCCGCGGCGTTCCATTCCGACAACGCTTGCGCTACGTGGGTGGCCGATTCCCAGCTCTCGACGCCGCGGACCTCGGGAATGTCCTCAACCGTTGTCGTGGCGAACTTGTCCCAAAACTGGCTCAGTTTTTCAAAGCGGTTCGAGATTTCGTCCGTCAGTGTATCATTACCGCGCGCGGCGGCATCGGCCAGAATACGAGAGAACGCACCAAACAGCCGCTCCATGATTTCCAACAGCGATTCAACGCGCTGGTCGGGAATGCTGTCCTCGCGGGAAAGAAACAACGGGAATTGGCCTTGAAAGCCAAGAATGTTCCACGGATCAACGAAGGCTCCGCATCGAATTCCGCGATGGAGTAAGTCTTCGGCTTCGAAAACCAAATTCACGGCGGTTTCGACATCACCGCGGTCGACTTGCAGATTGGCCGCAGTGATTCTCCATTCAATCTCGCATTCGAATCGTGCCGAGACCGACGGAATGATCGAGGCATGCTGCCGGCTGGCTTCAGAATGGCCCATTCGCGCATAGAGAACCGCGAGATGGCGCTGTTGAACTTGTTCGGCTCCGTAACCGGCTAAGTACAAATTCAAATGTTGCCGCACGTGGCCGAACGGTTGCTGAGTCTGCTCGGACAGCTCTTTCAGCCGTTCCTTGCGCTTGCCGCTGACCGAATCCATGAGGTGAGCGTAATAGCCGTCGCGTAGCTGGGCGACATGCGGCAGCAGAGTGGTCAGTGAAACGGTGGAATCGTAGGTGCCCGGTCCCGACCCGCTAATTGCCGAAGCCATTAACATCGTACCGCACAGCACTGCGGACGCGTCGAACAGCACTTCGTCGTGCCCCAATTGCTGCTCTTGTTCGTCGATCCAGTCGACCAATGCGTCCAAAATGATCCGGCGAAGCACGAAGCGGCGATAAAATCCTTTGATGTCAATGACGTGCGGATCCCACTCACCAAACATATAATTGGTTCGTTTGTTGACAGGGTGCGTATGATCGTGAGCACGCAAGTCCAGAGCCAACTCGTCGAGACGTTCAATCGAAAAATGAGCGTCGGTCAGTAACCGTTCGGGCACGCCTCCCGCTTCGAAAAAACCGATTGTATGTGTAATCAGTTCTTGATGCCGGCCGACGGCAACGCCAACACCACGGATATAAAGCGGAATCGGGCGGAAGCGTTCGTTCTCGTACGGCTCGGACTTGCGGTTGTTTTCCAGGACGGCAATCGGGCGGAATCCCATGTAGTCGTTCAGGTGGCCTAACGCGCCCTCGACGATGCGATCGGATTCGTCCCACGGGCTGCGTTGGGCAAGAACGGCTTCGAATATGCGCGCCAGCAGCAACGGTTGCTGCAAGTCAGCGTCTGCAATATGAAAAAACAGGTCGGCGTGATGCTGCCGATAGGCGGGCCAGACGTGATCGAAAGTCAAACTGAGAATGCAATCGGCTTGGTGGCTGTCAGCGAACGTCGACGAATCTAATTTCAGTGCATCCAACCGCTCCGCCAAAATCTGTTGAACGTCGCTCCAATCGAGCTGTGCCGTCGACGACTCGTACAGACCGTTCAGATTGCGTTGGAAGCCAGCGTCCTCCGTACCGTTCGAGAAATTCAGGTAACCGAGAATCTCGTCAACGATGCGGTTGATTTCAGGCATATTGAATCGCCGCGAGTTGCGGTGGGATATGAGCGTGTTTAAGGATGCTTCGGTGTTGCCGTTCCAGAAACTGCGTAAGAACGATTCTCCACCCGAATTTGATTCGTTTAACGGCAAGCCGAAGGCGACCGCGGTCGTGGATTCCGATTCGAGCTACGAAACGCTGTCGCCTTCGGCTTGCCGTTAAACAAAGACGAAAGTCATAGCGCCACCGAAGACTATTGGATGCGAACCAGTAGAGCGACTGGGCCAATTTTTGTGAAGGCTGTCCAAGACTGATCAACGTGAGCGACGATCGGAAAATCGCGTTCACGTTTGACGTTGGCGTTCTGCTCTGTCACAACAGTGTCTTC
>CAUZVF010000849.1:0-3570 GCA_963582955.1 Planctomycetota bacterium | reverse complement strand
CCCCGTTTCAGCCGAAGGACCATGCGATGCTTGGCGCCGAACTCACACCACTCGAATATCTTTCACGCTGCACCGAAGAATTTGCCAAGCTCGATCTCGAACCCCTCGAAAAGCTGGCCGAGGAAATTTATGCGGCGTACGATGAAGGCCGGTTTGTGTTCATTTGCGGCAATGGCGGCAGCGGATCGAACTCGTCGCATTTGTGCGAAGACCTCGGCAAGAGCACACTCGACCCGAAGGACTTCACCAACGACTCAGTCAAGCGGCTCAAGGTTCTCAGCCTAACCGACAACACCCCCTACATTCTTGCCTGGGGAAACGACGAAGGCTTCGATCGCATTTTCGTCGAGCAGCTGAAGAACTTCGCGTCGCCCGGCGACATGCTGATCGCAATCAGCGGCAGCGGCAACAGCCCGAATATTCTGAGTGCCGTCGAGTGGGCGAACCGGCATCAGCTCAGTACATGGGGCATTACCGGTTACACCGGTGGTCAACTTCAGAAATTGGGCAAGCATAATTTGCACGTGCCGCTCGACGACATGGGCATGGTCGAGTCGATCCATCTGCTGCTGTTCCATTGGGTGTTGAATGACGTCTATGCGCGAATCAATCGCGTTGGCCGCCACGCCGGCGCATCGAGCGACGCCGCATAACAATCCGAATCCCAACCCCATGGGCGGTTTGTAGTGACCGCATTTATGCGGTTCGATTGCTTCTTGGTGCGCCGAAACCGCATGAATGCGGTCACTACGAACATCCCACATTACGTTCGAACAGTGCTCGTTCCGCCGAAATCTCCCCTTTGTGCGGCAATTGCAGCAAGTCGTACAACACCAACAGGTTTTGTTTGTGCGCACCAACGCCCACCAGGGGGGAATCCCCAGTTCGATCGGAATAATTTTGACCGGCTGATCTCGCGTTGTTATATTTTGGGCTGCTGCATCGCGTCTGTTTGAATGGCGCACTGCGGCCCCATCATTCTTTGCCGATCATTGCGAATTCATTCTTCGTTTCATTTCTTTTCGGGCCGAGATCACGCTGCCGTCGAAGTATTGCTGCGACATGCGCCGATCATATTCGTCATCTCAAGATTTTAAAATTGGCTACAGGTTGTTGTTTCGCCATCGCAGCTGGCGCGCGACGAACTGGAAAGGATGGAGACGCAATGCTTAACTCACGGACTCAACTCGCTGACGATTTTTTGTTGGAAGACTGTGCCGCCCTCGAATACATTCTGTTGGGAGACTTGCGCGATCTCCTGGAAGAGCCAACCGACGAGGAGAACTGTCGCTGGCTGGTCGTCATTCTCGATGGGTTGCTCGAAGCAAAGAAACGCGAATTCGAGTTGCAGGAAGATGGCGGCTACCTGGAAGACGTGCTGGAGCAGGTGCCCAATTGGGAGCCGCAGGTCGAGCAGTTGCGCCGCGAACACCACGAGTTGTTCGCCAATCTGCGGAAGTTGCGAGATCGTGTCGGCAGCCGAATGTCATTCGAGACGGTGGCCGACACCGTGCGTGCCGACCTGCGCGACTGGATGACGTTATTGCAACGTCATCACCGTCACACACGCCGCATCGTGCAATCGGCATTCAACTTCGACATCGGCGTCGGCGACTGACGCGACGTCAATCCGCTTCGGCTATTGGCCGAAAATAGCGCTGCCGGTACGTCGCGAACGCTCCGCGAAGCCCGCGCCGCTTGATTCACAAATTCGCCGCAGTAAACTACGGAGAGACAATGAACCCGACAGTTTCCGAGCGGGTTTTAAAATCAGACACTTGAGGAACGCTTTCCCATGGCGAAGATTACGGTCGTTCTGCTGGTTGGAAGTCTCATGCTGGTTGATACCGTCACGGCGGACGATCTGCCGAAAGACGCTGTTGCCGTGTGGGAAATATACTCGGGATCAACGAGACGGGTACAGTTGCTCCCGAACGGCACAACCGATTCGGGGGCGATGTGGGAGCGAAACCTGACTCGTTTGACGATTGCCGACGGTGGATACGCGATCTCACGCAACGGCCGCGAGTTCAGCGGTAGAAGATAAGGGTGGAGCAACGGTCCGTGGTCGTCTTTTGATGATTAATTTCGTGCTTGACTCTGAGGTTCTTGCACCACCAGACGAGGCAGCGTCCGGCGAAGAGAAAAAGTTGGACTCACCGTTTGCATCAAATCTCATCGGTGCATGGGAACTAACGGCATCGACGCGGAGAAAGGGAAAACAGCTTTTTCTCAGCCTCAACCTAACCGAGAACGGAATTCTGCTGGACGAGAATCGGAAGATCGCGACATGGAGCGTTGATCAAAAGAACAAGATCACTTTCGACTTCGTCGATGGACGATTTGAGGAGGCCGTGCTTGGCAACAAGAACGCCGACAAGCTGTTCGGAAAAGCTCGATCGGGACGAGACGCGTGGACTCTGACGCTAGATCGGATACGCGCCGTCGCCGTCTGCAACACCGACAGATTGGGCAAGATTACGCTGCATTCCAACGGGCGAATTGATGGCGCAAACGGTCTGAAAAGCAAGTCGTATTGGAACGTGCAGGGCCGCAAGCTCCAGATCGGGAATTATTCCTGCACGCTGTCAGCGAACCGTACCACCTTCACGGGACGCGGTCCTTACGGCAGCAAGATCAAAGGGACGTTTGCGATCATCAGGAAGGAAGGGAACGTAAAAAGCGGAAAGTAGAAGCGTAACGACTGAATGGCACTGCCGCATGGTGCAGGAGTCGCGCCATTAGCCCACCAATTCCGGCAGCGGGCGGTGATCGCCGACGAGGTATTGGGGGCGGCCGGCGAGGTCGGTGAATTGGGTTGTCGAGACATCGACTCCCATCCGATCGTACAGCGAGGCGAAGACGTCGCGGAAATGGATCGGCCGGTTTAACGGCTCTTCCCCCAAACGGGTCGTCGAGCCGAGTACCTGTCCGCATTTCATGCCGCCACCAGCCAGAAGTGCGCCGGCAACATTCGGCCAATGGTCGCGGCCGGCGTTCGCGTTGATTTTCGGCGTTCGTCCAAATTCGCCCCAAGCGACGACCGCAATGTCATCCAGCAGGCCGCGCTCGCTCAAATCGTCGATCAATGCCGACATCCCCAGATCGAACAGCGGCAGCGCTCCGCGGGCTTCGGTGAAGTTGTCCTTGTGCCAGTCCCAGTTGTAATCGCCCTGCAGCATGCGTCCAAACGGCCAGCGGCTGAAGGCCAGCGTCACGCAGCGCGCACCCGCTTCAATCACCCGCCGAGCCAGCAGAAACTGGTCGAGCATCGTCTTGCCTTCGCGCTCGTTGGGGTAACTGCCGTCGAGACCGTAACGGTTGCGACCGTCTTGGTCTTCCTTGCTGAGGTCGAGTGCATCGGCCAGCCGCGATGACGTGAGTACCTCGAAGGCCCGCCGGTGAAACTCGTCGATTCCGTCGGTGTTTTCGCCGCGGTCCACCTCGCGGCGAAAACGGTCGAAACTTCCCAACAACGCGCGGCGGTCGGCAAGGCGACGGAGGCTGACGTCGTTCAGTGTGATATTGCGACGATCGACCGCCTTCACCTCAAACCCTGCGTGGGCCGCT
>CAUZVF010000848.1:0-3571 GCA_963582955.1 Planctomycetota bacterium | reverse complement strand
CAATCGCCTATCTTTGACGACGATCCGTTGCCGCGAAAGCGGAAAGACAATACGTTCAAGGTTGTCATCGGTTTGCTGGTCGGCGGAGCCGTGCTGCTCGGACTTTTCTGTGCCGGTATCGTCTATTTGTTTCGGCCCCAATCGCTTCCGACCACCGCAGTGGAAACGTTGGCACAGAAACAAGCCGCGCTGAAAGCCGCATTTTCGGCCGTGGACGCCGGCGTTCCCAAGGACGAATTGAGTTCGATTCATCGATTCGTTCGTGCCTTTGTCAAGGCGACTCAAGGCAGTGACGATGCGTTTGTCAGATTGGTCGATGTCGAACGGCACATCGTCGAGATCAAGGAATCCGGCGTCTTGAAAACGCTGACATGGATCGACGAACAGAGTCTTCGCCGGGACCTTCCTGACATTATTGGCGTGCCCACGATCGCAAAACGCTTCCACATCGCCCATGTGGACCTCGATCCGACCGGCGACGAAGCTGTCGTCTATGCGTACTTCTGGGTCGAAAACGGCCATTTGTTTGAAACCCGTATTTGGCTGATCCGCCATCGCCCGGGATGGAAAGCATTCGACTGGGAACTGCTGCAGTACGGTGTTCGCGAATCGGCCTATCACGCATTGCTTATGAAATATCAGGACGACCAGCGGCTGAACGGGCTGATCGCAATGCGCAATGACCTTGAGAAAGCTGCCCAATTATACGAACAGGGGAATCGTGCCGCGGCCGCGGCCCAAATCAAAGCTGCGGAAAGGCATCCTTATTATCCTGAACTTAAACAAGAGCGCGTGTTGGAATTTGCATACGCCTGGGATCGCTGCGACTTTCCAAAGGAGTCAATGGGAGTGTGTTTGCTTGCGACGCGGCCGGAATTGGCGCCTGGAATCTTGATGCAGCTTTCTTCTCTATATGACGTTTAGGGGATGCACGAAAAGTCGCTCGACTTTGCTCTGCAATACGAAAAGGCCATCGGCGGCGGCCCCAATGTGCACAGATTGAAGGCTCGGGCGTACGAGAATCTTGACCGTGATGCCGAAGCGGCCAAGGCATGGAAGCAATACTTGAAAGGCGATCCGAAAAACCTGCTAGTAATGCGGTCGCTCGGACGATTGCTGAAACCCAATGATCTCGACTGGTTATCAGAACACGTTGCCAAGCTAGACAACTCGGATGACACAGCCACGACGCTGTCTGAGTACTTCATCCATTATCAAAACGATGAAGTAACGGCTGTCATGCTTAAACTCTTGAAGAAAAATGATCCGCAATCCGCTCGAATCGCCTATCTGAAAGGCCGTCAATTCGAAAACGACGAGTGGTACGAGGAAGCCGCCGGACAATACCGGCAGGCTTTCCAAGCGGCGAAAGACGACGAACAACTCAGCGAATATGTGCAGTACTTCCTCAACGCAATGTTCCACGCCGAACGGACTCTGGATGGATACGCGGCGGCACCGGATGCGCGCGAGGCGTTTCGGTATTTGGCCGGCGGATCGGAAGACGGCGACCTGGAATTACCGGACAATGTCATGCAAGCGCTGCTGGACGCGCATCGGCAACGTGATTCCAAGGACCCGTGGATTCGCTACTACTCGGGAAGGCGTTTACTTGACAAAAAGAAATATGAACAAGCGTTTCGAGAATTCGACGCCGGATTGAAAGCCGTCAACGATGATGTGGACCGTGAGTCATTCTCGTACCAACGCAAGATCGCTCTGGCATTGGCTGGCCGCGCGATCGCGGCTTACGAGGAATCCGATTCGAAGGCCGACTCGTTCCGGTACATTGCCTCGACTCTTCGATATGGCGATCGATTCGAGGACTTGGCCTCTTTGGTTGAGCGAAGGCGCACTGACCAGGCCGATGACGAATGGACCGACTACTACGCGGCAATTGTGCTTGCGGAAAAGAATCAACACCGGCAGGCCGACGAATTGCTGGCGCGAGCGAGCCAACGCGCGACCGACGAGACATTCAAGCGACAAGTTCTTTATCTGCGGCTGGGCTTGAGACTGAAATCAGGATATCGCGTTCTTGACTGCTGGGACGTTGAACCGGTTGACGCGACTTTTGGATATCTTGCTTCCGAGTTCACTCGGCGTCACCGCTGGCAGGAACTCGACAAGCTGCTGCGAGATTATGCAACTCGGCGGCCAGAATCGTTCGATTGGCTGGAACGGCAAATTGACTTCGACTGGGCGATGCGAGATTATCAGCAACTGATCGGCCGGTTGACTCCTTGGCCGGATGCATTGTTGAAGGATGTCGCCGAATGGCAACTTACAGACTTGCGCACACGTCTTGTCCGCAGCCAGCTTCGTATGGGTCAAAAGCGTGAGGCAGCTGCGGACGTCGCAGAGTCTGATTGGCCGGAGACACAAAATCGAATCGCGGCAATCCTGGTTGCGGCAGTCAATCGCGATGTCGACGAAGTCATGCGCTTGTTTGCCGAACACGAACGTTCGAATTCTGCGCCGTCCTATCTCTACGACGACGAAGATATCGGCATGATTTTGCAGAGCGAACCGTTTCTTCGGCTGCGGAAAAAGTTTCCGCCCAATCTGAATGTCTCGGTCGCCGATACCGCGGTCGTAATACTTCTCAAGCATCCGAGTGACGCAAACGCGGATCAGTTCGCGGCAAACTTATCTCAGAAATTCGACGTCACTCAGTCACTGGTCGAACTGACTCTGCATCCAACAACCAGTCTCGAAAAGCGTTTTCTTGTTTCCATCGAGAACCACCGCTATTGCATCGCACTTGGGAATTCCCGCTATGAAGATCCCGATGAACCGGCTGCGGACAGAATCAGCGACGTTGGTTTGAAAGATCATGTCGAAAAACACACCGGGTGGATATCGATCAATGATTTTTCCGAAGGCAATGAATTCGACCGATCAAACTGGGCTCGAACTTGTAAAATCGCCGCGGCCCTGTGTGATGACAACGCACTTGCACTGCAATTCAGTGGGCTCAATCGTTTGTTGGCCGTCACGGACGCAACACTGGCCGCCATTCAGGATGACAAACAGCGTGATCTACGAATTGATTCCGGTGAAAACGTTTGGATGTATCGCAAGACCGAGAATCCTGAACGCGAGCGTGAAGCTCGCAAGCAACGTCGTCGGCTGCGGGAATTCGAACAGAAATTCAAGCAACGCCAACCGGATCAGAAATTTCTGATGTATGTGGAAATCAACGTGGCCGGA
This sequence comes from Planctomycetota bacterium, assembly GCA_963582955.1. GTDB lineage: Bacteria > Planctomycetota > Planctomycetia > Planctomycetales > Planctomycetaceae > CAUZVF01. The sequence continues at coordinate 358 of CAUZVF010000848.1, read as the reverse complement.
ATCACCGAAGAGCTGTCGGTACGGCTCACGGAAATCCGGAAAAGCCGATACGGAAGTTCGAATTATGTCGGCGAACTCACATCCGATTCGGCACTGGTTCCTCGCTTGCGACAAGGCGAAATCGCGTCCGTGTGGCGAAACGACATAATCGGTTTGAAATTCCCATGAATTGCCGTTTCATGTTTGCTCGGAAATGAATCGAATGTTGTTCGAACGGAGCACGGACACAAACGACAGTGCAGCGCATAGCCTAGTGGGTGTCCCGAAAGTCTCTGTGGTCTGTGATTTTCGGGCGGAACTGGCATGAGGAGTGTCGAAGATTGTGGCGCTCTTCTTTTGCCGCCGCGTCTGGTACTCG
>CAUZVF010000847.1:0-3577 GCA_963582955.1 Planctomycetota bacterium | reverse complement strand
AATCGGTGCTCTCTGCCCATCGCAATCAGCCGATTCTTCTGCTCTTCAGACACCACTCGCCGCTTGTAGGGTTTCACCAGTTCCGCCACGGTTTCGAAATCGGCCACGTCAAACGTAGATGTCTTTTCGTCGTCACCGTCCTGCGTCATTTCCGTGCATGCCAAGCGGCCAACAATCGCAGCCAATTTACGTCGGCCATCGATTTCCACGGCAAGTCGAGTGCCGCCATACGGGTAGATGATTCCCCGCCGAAACGGCAATTGCATGTACCACGGATCCAGATTCTCACGGAGTCGGTGTTTCGGGTCGAAGGCTTCATCGTAAGTGACTTTGAAACGCTTGCCGAAACGGTCGATGAGATTGATGCAGTCCATGGCGAATCAATTCTGTGAGAACTCGGTAATCCGGGAATGGTGCAAGAGCGGCATTAGTCAAACTCCGTTATGTGTTGGCGCGTAGGTCCACTGTGTTCCGTATTCATGGGCACGCTGGCTGCCGAAAAGGCTTGGCCAGTTGTCTGGCAATCGGCCTATCCGCTGGCCGGCCAGAAGCACGAAAGAGCTAACTATTGCTCGATTCCGGTACGCTCAAATTGTACAAGCGCGACGGCATTTCAGCCAGACGGAAACCGGCGATTTTGCGACAGCAGGCATAGCGAGTGAGCGTTCTTGCGGCACGTCGCCGCCAATCAAAAAAGGGTCGTTTGATGACACAGACGTGATCGTTTCCTGCGTGTCCAAAGTGACCGATGCCCTGTCCGGACTTCATTGTCCGCGGTCCTTACAGTTCAACTTCCCGCATTCTTCTAGGCATGGTAATACAGCGAAGGATGCCGAACCCTAGTGTTGATAGATGAATTCCTGTGAATTCAATATCGTCCACAGGATATCTTCCCAGGCCTGTCGCTTCTCGGTGGTCGTTGCGACATGCTTCAGCAGTGCTTTCATCGTGTTTTCGGACGGTGAACGAGACAACGCGCGGAGATACAACGCGTTGAGAATCTCCGTGTCCGAGCCCGTCTTCGCCAGCATCTGTCCGAGGCGATTGTCCTTGCGGGCCAGCCTTGTTGAGACCATCTCGCCGATGATCAACTCCAGGGCCTGCTTGCGGCCGAACTTCTGTTCACGGTCGCATTCACAAGTCTGGGTACGAGTGGGTTGACCAAACGCTCGCAGAAACGGATGCGATTCATACCTGACGTACTTACTCGATGTGTTGATCAGCGTCACGATGTCGTTGACCGGCAACTGCACGGCCCGGGTCCCGGCGGGCAAGTCCACGAACCCCTTTGGAACGCCGATGGTGTAGTCGTTCATGATCTCGAACTTCTCGGGCACTCCCGTCACGTTGCAGATGGCATCCAGTAGCACCTCGGCATGCAGCGGCCGCACGAGCATGTGCGAGAAGTAGCGCTGGTCGCTCCGGTTGCTCTGATTCGGAATCGGGCTCAGTTGGTATGTCCGTGAATTCACGATGGTGCGGATCAGCGGTTTCAACCGGAAACCGTTGGCCACGAAATCGGCGGCCAGCGCATCGAGCAACGCGTCGTTGGCCGACGGGTTGGAGTCACGGAAGTCGTCGACCGGTTCGACGATTCCGCGCCCATGGAGATGAAACCAGATTCGATTGACGATGGCCCTGGCAAAGAACGGGTTGTCCCTTTGCGTCAGCCAGTCGGCGAGCAATTGGCGACGGTCCTGCTGTGGCCCCACTTTCGATGCCGGTTGGCCGGGAAGTCGAGGAGCGACTGGTTTCCCGGTCGACTCGTGGGTGACTTCAGCGGCCTTGAAGTCCAGCGCGATCGCGATCTGCCGACGCTCGGCACGGCCGCCGGGGCCTGCCTTCCCAAGTCGGCTTCGTTTCACCTGCGTGAAGTGGGCCGCCAGGGAAAGGTAGTCATCCTGTGTCCAACGCTCGTACGGGTGATTATGACACCGGGCACATTGCAGGCGGACACCGAGAAACAACTGGGCGGTGGCTTCGGCCAGATCCTTCTGCAGGTAGAGAGGCTCGGCACCCTTCTTCGGAATCTGCGTGACGCAGTAGAAGTTCACGGCCGGGTCGCTGAAAGACTTGCCCTGTGACGTCAGCATCGCGTGCACGACACCGGCAAACGATTCGTCCCCGGCAATCCGCTCGCGGATCCAACCGTGATAGGCCTTGGCCCCAGCCCACTGGATCGAATCCCGGCTGACGCGTAGCACGTCCATCCATTTCTTCGTCCAGAATTCACTGAACTCCGGCCGTTCAAGTAACTCGGCCGCCAGTCGCGCTCGCTTGTCAGGCCGGGTCGACTCGACAAACTCCCGTGCTGCGTCGGGAGTCGGCAGCATACCGAGCAGGTCGAGATAGAGCCGCCGGACAAACTGCTCGTCGCTGCACAATTCAGACGGCGCGATGTTCAGCATCTTGAGCTTGGCAAAGACATGCGTGTCGACATAGTTGCTTGCAGGTGGATCGGGCCACCGGTAACCCGACGCCGGTGCCGCGATGTGCATCAGGCGGATCGATTCCATCCGGCCCAGGAACCGGCAGAGGATGGCGACTTCCCCCTGCCGATTGAACTCGACCAGCCCGGTGCGATCGACATCAGCGACGGCGAGATCGCTGCTGGAGAATGTCGTCAAACGCGTCACGTCCGCCGTGCGACCGTCGTCGAACGTCGCCCGCGCGGAGAGTTGCTGCCAGCGTGCCGGAGCCTTCAGCACTCGTCTAGACGGAGTGACGGTCACGGACTGCAGGCCGACCGGTGCCGGATCATCGCGAAGTCCCTCGGCCTGCCAGTCTCGCAGGAGTTTCGCGAACGGGCTGCCGGGAGCAAACCGCCGTCCGCCGACGTGTGGGATGCGGGCCAGGGCCTTGGACAGGATGAGACTGTTGTCGGGGTCGAGCGAGTTGGTACGCCGCGCCAACACGTCGTGCGTGAGTTGCTGAAAATCCAGGTCCGGGTCGAAGCCCCAGAGACTGAGTCGAAAACCGTCCTTGCCGCTCGGCGACCCATGGCAACGAATGTCGCTGCATCCTGCCGCGCTGAGCACCGGCATGAATTCTCGACGAAAGCTGACCGGTTGCGATTTCGCCGAGTCCTTGATGGTCACCGGCACGCGTGCCGAGAATCCCGCCGCGCGGACTTCCAGGTGCGTTGTCCCGTCGCGGCGACCGGTTGCCAGGCCCTGCGCGGTGATGTCGATTAGATTGGGAGCGGTCGCTTTCCAGTCACAGAAGCAGGTCAAGTCGCGTAGAGACCCGTCGGCATAGCGTCCCGTGACCAGCACCTGTTGACTCGCACGCGGCCCGGCGAGCGTGATCGTCTTGGGCTGGACGTCCAGGGACACCAGTTTCCCGATGATCGACGCCCGCTCAACGGGATCGGTGGGAAGTGCGGCCTGGAGATGATGGCCGGCCAGTGCAAAGCCACCGACAAGCCATAACGCAACACGTGACATTCAGGTCCTCCCAACGCAGGCAAGATCGCCACCAGGGGCTGAGTTGCCGTTTTGTCCTGCGATTTCCATGGCAAACCGCACCCTCGCTAACTGAGAATCTCCTCGATCACTCGTCCGCCCATGCGGATTCG
>CAUZVF010000846.1:0-3587 GCA_963582955.1 Planctomycetota bacterium | reverse complement strand
ATTGTCGTAATCGTTCGCACCCTTTGGGAATGTGAAGCGTCCGATTGTAATCGTCGCGAGAAACCACCCCTTATTTGTTGCCGCCTCGGTTTTCGGGTAATCCTTAATGATTGCGTTCAGCCGCTTCCTTTTTTTGCCGCTCGCCAACATAGTTAGTGTCGATGTGCAATTTTCTTAAAGCTATGTTTTTTGCCGAAATGATTCCGAAAATACGACCTTGGCTGCAACAGCCACGCTTGGTGCTGCTGTTTTTTGCGACAACGGCGTTATCGCAATTGATCGCTGCCATGCCCGTTCATGCTGCGGAACCGGCGACTGCGAAGATCGATTTCAGCCGCCAGATTCGACCGATTCTTTCCAGCAAGTGCTTCAAGTGTCATGGGCCGGACGAGGCGCAGCGAAAAGCCGATCTGCGGTTGGACGAGGCGGACAGTGCTCGTGCAAATTCGATCGTCCCCGGTAACGCCGACAAGAGCCTGCTGATCCAGCGGATCAAAAGCGATGATCCCGAACAGCGGATGCCACCTCCCGATTCGAAACTGGTGCTGACGAAGGCCGAAATCTCGCTGCTGCAACAATGGGTGGCCGAAGGCGCGGACTTCTCGGTTCATTGGGCGTACCAGCAACCGAAACGTCCGGACGTGCCAAGCACCCAGAAGAAAAGTTGGAGCCGCAACGACATCGATGGCTTCATCTTGAAGCGTTTGGAGAAAGCGGGGCTCGAACCATCGGCAACAGCGGACAAGGTAACGCTCATTCGGCGGCTGTCGCTCGATCTGACCGGCTTGCCGCCGACTATCGCGGACGTTGATCGGTTTCTGAGTGACAAGCGGACGCGAGCGTATGAGAGGCTCGTCGATCGGCTACTTGCGTCTCAACATTACGGCGAACGGATGACCCAAGATTGGCTCGACGTCGCACGTTTCGGTGACACCAACGGATACGAAAACGACAGCGACCGCAAAATGTGGTTGTACCGCGACTGGGTGATCAACGCGTTCAACACCAACATGCCGTTTGACCGCTTTACGATCGAGCAAATCGCCGGAGACATGTTACCGGATGCGGATACGTCGCAAGTGATCGCCAGCGGCTTCAACCGCAACACGACCTACAACGAAGAAGGCGGGGCCGATGCCGACGAGTTTCGCGTGGTCTACGCCGTCGAACGTGCCAGCACCACCGGCACGGTGTTCTTGGGGCTGACACTTGGTTGTGCTCAGTGTCACGAGCACAAATACGACCCGATCTCGCAGAAAGAGTTCTATCAATTCTATGCGTTCTTCAACAGCGTCGATGGCGAGTTGGGGGCGACAGGCCACAACATCCCGTTGCCACCGCTGCTCAAGCTACCCACGAAGCAGCAAGCGGTCGAACTTGCTCGAGTGACCCAAGAGCTGCCGGCACTCGAAGCTCGCATCAAAGCCGAAGTTGGCAAAGTCAAACTCGCGGACACACCGGCAAAAACGTCTCATACATCTGCACCGGCTGCCGGCTCGAATGCCGTGCCCGCCAAAGAAAAGAAGCCGGACGACGACAGTTTCTTCGACACGCAAGCTGACTGGGAAGCAAAACAGAAGAAGGAAGAGAAGAGCAAACTGCCGAAGGAAATCCTCGAACTTGTCAAGCGAGAGCCCGCCAAGCGCAACGACGAACAAAAACAGAAACTGCATGACTACTTTGTTGAGTTTGCCTATGCGCGAACGCGCAGCATCTTCGAACCTCTCCACAAGCGTCAGGAGGAACTCAAGAAGACCGAAGCTGAGCTGAACAACGCGATCCCATCGACGATGGTGATGAAAGAAGCGGCCAAGCGGTCGGCCGCACACGTCCTCATCCGCGGCGATTTCGAGCAGAAAGGCGAACAGGTCTCACCCGACGTGCCGGCCATCTTTCTACCGTTACCCGCCGACAAGCCTCGCAATCGTCTGGCCTTGGCCAATTGGCTCGCCGATCCAGAGAACCCATTGGTGGCTCGGGTGGCGGTCAACCGGTTCTGGAAGCAGTTTTTCGGCACGGGACTGGTCAAGACCATGGAAGACTTTGGCGTGCGCGGCGACTTTCCATCGCATCCGCAACTGCTCGATTGGCTGGCGACCGAACTTATCCGCAAGGGTTGGAACGTCAAAGCGTTGCAAAAGCAGATCGTCATGTCGGCGGCGTATCGGCAGTCGTCGCGATTCCGTCCGGAAACGGTAAAACTCGATTCCTACAACCGGCTGCTCGCGCGGCAAAACCGCTTCCGGTTGACCGCCGAGGAAATCCGTGACACTGCGTTGGCTATCAGCGGCTTGATGAACGATGAAATCGGCGGACCCAGCGTGTTTCCGTATCAGCCCAAAGGCTACTACAGCGACAAGGGTCGCTGGAAATGGAACCCCAGCAAAGGCGACGACCTGTATCGGCGCGGCCTGTACACATTTTGGCGGCGGACCACCACGTATCCCACTTTCCGCATCTTCGACGCACCCAGCCGCGAAACCTGCACGGTCGAGCGCCCGCGCACCAACACTCCGCTGCAGGCCTTGGTCACGCTGAACGATCCCACGTTTGTCGAGGCAGCACGTGTGTTTGGCGAGCGGATCATGCGGCAAGCCGGGAATTCGGTTGACGAGAAACTCACGTTCGCCTTCCGTTCGACTCTGGGACGTCCGCCAGACCAAGCGGAGCGGCAGATCATCCAACAAATCTATACGAAGCAATTGGCGAAGTACCTCGCCAACAAACAAGCCGCGGCCGACTTGATTCAACACGGCGAATATCGCGTTCCGAACGACCTGGCCGTTCCCCAACTCGCCGCGTGGAGCACTGTCGCCAACGTGCTGCTGAATCTGGATGAGACGATTACCCGAGAGTGACAACAGTGCCAATGGACCTCAATTACTTGACCTCACGACGTCGATTTCTAGGACACACATCCGCCGGTTTGGGCGCGGCTGCGGTGGCCGGTTTGTTGAACCCACAAATCTTTGCGGATTCAACTGCTGGCGGCACCGGCCGTTTCGGCGCACTCGACAAACCTCACTTCCCGCCTAGGGCCAAGCGGGTCATCTATCTGTTCATGGCCGGCGGCCCGTCGCACATTGACACGTTCGACCCCAAGCTCCTGTTGGCTAAAAAAGATGGTCAGGTGTTGCCACAATCAGTGCGCGGCAAGCAGCGGATTACGACGATGACCCGCAATCAAAAGCAACTGCTCGTCGCCGCTTCGCCGATGAAGTTCAAGAAGTTCGGCGAATCCGGCCAAGTGATGAACGAGCACATGCCACATCTGGGCGGAGTGGCCGACGAGATCGCCATCGTCCGGTCGCTGCACAGCGAACCGATCAACCACGATCCGGCCGTCAACATGATGCAAACCGGAGCGGGCCGCGCCGGTCGCCCATGTATGGGGTCGTGGGTGTCGTGGGGACTGGGCAGCGAGAATAAGGACCTTCCCGATTTTGTCGTGCTGCTTTCCGGCACGAAGGGTCAGCCGGTCCTTTCCCGGTACTACCACAGCGGTTTTTTGCCCAGCCGGCATCAGGGCGTGCAGTTTCAATCGCAGGGCGATCCGGTGTTGTTCCTCTCCAATCCTAAAGGCATCG
>CAUZVF010000845.1:0-3593 GCA_963582955.1 Planctomycetota bacterium | reverse complement strand
CGAAATGACGGACGAAGAAATCGAATTCGTCTGCGACAAAGTTCGCGGCATTCTGGCAACACCGACCTCTGAGTAGTGACATTCCGTGTTTTCCACACGTGTGGTGTTGCTCAAGGAATTGCAACGGTCAACCAACAGTGGACTTTCACAAGGAGATATCGGTGATGCATCAGGTTCAACTTACCTACGAGAAGTTGTTCGATCTGCTGCTCCGGCTCGAATTTCAGGACGTTTCCAAGGCAACGCCTTCACGGCGAGTTTTCCGACATGACGCAACCGACACGCTTCTCGCTTTCGCAGCGTACCCGCCAGGAACACACGTCCGCGAAGCAGACCTCATCGCAACCCAGCAGCAGCTTGACTATCGTGGGCTACTGGGTGAGTCTGAATTCGACCGGCAAGTTGAAGTAGCCACCGAAGCTAGTGCATGAATGACCTTGCGGCAGAAGAACTGCCTTCGGAAGTCAGTCTTTCGCTGCCGCCACATCGGCAGCCGGTTTGTCGGACTGCTCGTATAATTCGGCCAGTTGAACGAGTAGTGATTCGAGTTGTTTGAAGTACTCGTCGGCGTCCATTTCTGCCTTGCGATCGCGCAGGCGGATGACGGACAATTCCAACTCGTCGCGATGGCGGCGGACCTCGGCGGACAATTGGCGCTCGCGGTCGCTGGGGACCAGATGAAGCTGATGAGCGCGATAGCCGTCAACTTCGTCGCCGCCGGCGGGTTTTCGAATCGGGCGGACTCCGCGGAACCAATCGGCTCGCGTGCCTTTGCCGTCGCCGTTGTCGTCCATCAGTGCGTGTTCGGTCTCGAGACGTCCGTCAGTTGTGTAGAACTCTTTCGTGCGGCGCGAGGCCAACAGATAGGCTTCCAGCAATGATGTCTGCTCGTCTTTATCAAGGTCCGCGTCGGGGTTCGCGATTGCTTGCGACATGTAGTGTCCAAACCTGGCGAAGTTTTGTTCGTAACCGCTCTTAGTAGCCGTGATGACGACTCGGTTCGGTGCCGCTAATTTGTTGAGGAACGGGCCGCTTGCCGAGGCACAGTTGATGATGGCGGTCGGACATTGGATGTCGGCCAACCACTTCCGCAACTCGCTGGCGGTGACGTCGGGACCACGCAGATTGAATTTGGCGGCGCGCGAGTCGAATGTGCCGTGGCCAATCAAGACGATCCAAAGTGTTGAATTCTGATTGGCCGTCGCCGCTTTCAGCACGCGTGCCAATTGATCGCGGTCGGTCGTGCCGGCTTCGGCGTGAGCCAGTCCGATTGCCTTGAATTCCGCATCACCCTTCTTCGCGGCGTCTCGCCATCGGCTGGCCCATTCGGAAAACTGCTTTCCATATTCGGGCGATCCGGCGGCACCGACAACGACGATGACCTTGTTTGCCGGCTGTTGCTCTTGTGCTGTAGCAGGAGTTTCACCATCGGACGATTTCGGTTGGCCGAATCCCAACATTGCGGCGAGCAGAAGAGTGGTCGTCATGGCAATCCCTTCCATCGGCGCAGGCCCCATTCACCGATCAAACAGCACAACACCAGCATGAATACCCAAGGCTGGTCCCACAGCGGAGACGACCAGCGTTCGTTCACCGGCATCGAGCGTGCTGAAAGGCCGGCGACGAATCGGTCTAGCCGGCCGACGTCGATGATCTCGCCATCGGTTGCGTCGGCGATTTCTTGCAGCAGCCTGAGATTGGGAGCTACGTTCTGAAATTCCGCGCCCGCCGGATCGTTGACCCATCCGGTTTCCGTTGTGGCGACCGGCTTGCCGTCACTGTCTTTGACTTCGATGGTTGCCCGATACGCGCCGGCCTCTTTCGCCGTGAACACAACTTCATACAAGCCCGGTTCGGCGAGCGACGCTTCGGCCTCGATTTCGATTGGAACAGCAGGAGTCTCCGGCTGTGATCCGCTGTTTTCTGCCGGTCGCACAATCTTGATGGCAATTGCCGCGTTGTCCAGCGGTTGGAATTCTTCGTCGTGCACGCGGACCAGCAACCGTACTGCGCCGTCGGCAATCTTGCGTTGCGGCTGCACATCGACACTGACGCGATCCTTGACGTCAACGACCATCCAACGCAGCATCTGACGCCATGCTTTTCCCAGATCGTCGTTGTCGTCTTGCCGTTTCAATTGCCAACGCCACAAGTCGCCGATCGTCATCGCGGCCGATCGACCGTTACCGAACCGCTGCACAACCAGCGCGGGATGCTGCTTGCCGGATTCGTCCGTGGCCGTGGCCAGAATCGTTGCACCGGGTTTAATGCCGCTGACACGGTTCATTATGAAGAATTGCGGCATCTGTTCGATTCGTTTTCGTTCGTCGTTTTCATTGTTTCGCAACCGCACCCACGGCCGCAACCAGCCAGTGCGGGTCAACGACAATCGGACTCGGGAAGCCGGTTCATCAGGGAGCCGGTCAAGATACACCGGCAACATTTCTCCCACAGGAGTGCGATGGTAGCCGCCCTGCTGAAAACACTCTTGCCCGCCCAACATCAGTACGCTGCCGCCGCGATCAGAGACGAATTTCTGCAACAACGTCAGTTGATCCTGCGTGAAGAATGCCGCTTCGATGTCGTCCAGCAGAATCGCTTTGTATTGAAACAGGGCTTCCTTGCTCTTGGGAAACCCATCCCGCAACTCCTCGGCATCTTTCGTGTTCAGCCGGATCAGGACTGGCTGGTCGTAGCTCTCGGTTTCTTCGTCGCGTTCCTTCTTGAAACCGCGGAACAATGCATTGCTGGATTCGTCGTCGCGGCCGCGGAAATCAAATTTCGCTTCGCGACGTGCGACTCGGATCAACCCCACCAAATCGATTTGTTCGTCATCTTCGATGGCGCGGCGCAGAAACTTCAATTCCCAATTCGGACGCCCGCCGACGTAGAGAATTCGGTGCGGCCCCTTGCCGCGGTCAACTTTGATCAACCGCGTGTTATTGCCAAGCGTTGCTTCCGCCGGCTGTTTCTTTTCATCTTCACTGTCGATTCCCTCCGCCGTGCCAACTCGCACGCGATAGAACGAGATTCCCGGCTTCGTCGGCCGAACTTGAAAACGGAATGGCAACGGCACGCTTTCGTCGCCTGATGGCCGCGTTTCGCGTTTGACTTCCTTTCCTGACTCGTCCATTAGCTGCGCGACAATCTGATGGTCGGCGAACCCCGTCGATGCAACGTCGACTTGAATCGAAACCGGCGAGTCCTCGAACGATGTCTGGCTGACAGCGGTCTTTTGAATCCAGATATCGCGAGCCGTCGCTTTGCCAAACACAACCGGATAGACCGGCGGCATATCGTTGAGTTGCAGTGATCCCTCATCGAGATCCGTGGCATTGCCGTCGGTCAATAACAGAATTCCGCCGACGGGACGTCCTTGAAATCGTTCGCGAACGGCGCCCAAAGCACGGCCCACCGAAGAGCTGGCACCGTCAAATTTCAGTGCTGTCAGATTGTCGGCTTGTTGCAAGCTGGAATCGAAACGGAATCTCCGCACGTCGAAATCCTGACCCAATCGGGCCTGCCACGATTTGTGTTCCTTGATCGGGCTTTCTTTGAATAAGTTGGAAAGTCGGACGCCGCGGCTGGTCGAT
>CAUZVF010000844.1:0-3602 GCA_963582955.1 Planctomycetota bacterium | reverse complement strand
ATGACGAACACCAACGAAATGGAATTCGGTAACATCGTCACGACGCTCAAGGCGCTCGTGCACTCGAACGACGTACTTGGAGTTTCGGTCGGCATGTCCGTCTCGTTGCCGACGGCTGATGACTTGACGTTTCAAATGTTCGGGACCGATGTCGTGCGTGTCGAAAACGAGTCAGTCCATCTGCTGCCGTTTCTCGGCGCCCTGTATTCACCAAATGACCGATTCTTTGCCCAGGGATTTCTGCAATTCGATTTCGATGCGAACGGAAATCCCGTTCTGATTAACGTACCCGGTACTGGCATGGTGAACGCTGGACGAGCCAATGATACCTCGTTCTTGTATGCTGACGTCGGAGTTGGCTATTGGTTGCTCCGAGACGACTCGTCCAACAAATTCATTAACGGGATCGCTCCGACACTCGAGTTGCACTACAACAAATCGTTGCAAGAGACTGATATCGTGACAATGGGCAATACGGTCGTGGGTAATTTCGCGGACAACGTCGAAATCTTGAATGCTGTCTTCGGCGTAACGTTCACGCTTGCCGGAAATTCCAATCTCGGTCTCGCCTATGTTACGCCGATTGGCGGCGGAGCCGACCAACAATTCGACGGCGAATTTCGGGCAACCTTCAATTGGTTCTTCGGTGGCGACCGTTGATTCGACGCGGCTCAGGTCGAATCGGATTCAGATCGATTCCAGATTGATTGGAATCGCTAAGGAAGTCGCAACGAATTCGTTCCCGGAAATCAAATGGGTACCACACCTTGCCGTTCAGGCAAGGTGTGCGGCGCAGCCGCCGGAAATCGCTCTACCACGATCAAAGCCAAAATACAGCATCGGAAAGCACTCGTAGCGGAAAATGATTTCAGCCAGTGAAAGAACAGTTTCTAGTCGCTGCGCGACACGCGTTGCCTGAACGGCAAGACGTGGTACGCATCCGATTAGCTTTTCTGAAATCAATTCTTGCCCAGTTTCTAAGTACGCCAACGACTTACGGGTTACTCGCGGCGCGTGAGCGAAGCGGCCGTATTCTTGCCGGCCAGTTTTTTTTTGCCCTCGTGCAGAATCGGCAAGAACACTCGCCTCAAAATCTTCAGGCCAGGGCCAGACACTCCGGTAGTGGTACACCAACTGTACCAGTACCGACACTCCGCTTTCCGCGGCGAACCATGGAGATTCTGCGTCGGTTTTCGTTAGAATCATTTTCCGACTGTCCTGTTCGCGGACGCAAGCTTTCACCGTTCTTTGAGGGCCAGCAAGAGCCATCCGACGAACGCACGAACGATTTCCCTTAACTGCCCGTTTAACGATAAGTCCGGCCGTTGTCGGCATTATTTAATTCGCCGGTTGGGAAGGAATCAATGTCCACAATACTGGTCGTAGACGATCTGCTTGCCGACAGACTGATTGCCGGAGGACTCTTGCAGCAAGACGATTCGCTGTCGATCATCTACGCAACAAACGGGATCGAAGCACTCGAGCAGATCGAGTTGCATGTTCCCGATATCGTCGTGACCGATTTGCAGATGCCCGAAATGGACGGTTTGAAACTTGTCGAGGCAATCAAAGAGAAATATCCCCTGATACCGACGATTTTGATGACGGCCGCGGGCAGCGAAACGATCGCGGTTCAGGCACTCGAAGCCGGCGCGTCGAGTTATGTTCCCAAGAAACTGCTTGGAGAAGATCTTCATCGGGTCGTGACCCGCGTCTTGGCGTTATCGACCGAGAATCGCAGCAACGCCCGCGTGATGAACCGTCTTGTGGAAATGTCTTTCCTGCTCGACAACGACCTGCAGCTTTTCTCGTCGCTCATCAGCCATCTGCGCGAGACGATCCTGGCGAAACGAGTGTTCGACGAGAACGATTGCCTGCGGATTGCGACGGCACTGGACGAAGCATTATTGAATTCCTATTACCACGGGAATCTCGAAGTCAGCTCGGAGCTGCGTGAGCACGATCACAATGCTTACCATGATCTGGCGGCACGGCGTTGCCAGGAAGCCCCGTACAAAGACCGCAAGATCACGCTGACGGTCACCTATTCCGAGTCGGAGGTCCGGTTCGTCATCCGTGATGAAGGACCTGGATTCGATCCGTCGTCGTTACCGGACCCGACGGATCCCGAATACCTGAAACGTCCCAGTGGCCGCGGTACCCTGCTGATGAGATCGTTCATGGACGAAATGACTTTCAATGAGACGGGCAACGAGGTGACGCTGATCAAGCGACGCAAGCCCGCGGAAGAACAGCCTGATGAGTGAATTCTACAAATAGGAGCTGACAAATGGCCGACGCTGCGTTTGAGGGAAAACATGCATTAGTCACCGGCGGTTCGCGTGGAATCGGCAAGGCCGCATCGCTAAGGCTTGCGTCCGAAGGAGCCAAGGTGTCGGTGAACTACGTGTCGCGAACTGCCGATGCCGATGCGACCGTCCAGGAAATCGAGCAAGCTGGCGGAACCACCGTCGCCATTCAAGGCGACGTGTCGAAACCCGAGCAAGCCGGCGACATCGTTGCGAAAGCCCGCGACGCGTTTGGTCCGATCGACATTCTGATCCATTGCGGAGCAATCAGCATTGTTGAACACGCCTCGAAGGTCACTTGGGATACCTGGAAACAAACGATGGACGTCAATCTCGACGGCACATTCAATATGATTTACGCCGTCAAGGATGAAATGATCGAACGGCAATATGGCCGCATCGTGTTGATGTCCTCGATCGCCGCTTTGCGAGAACGCGAAAACCAAGTGCACTATTCCGCATCCAAAGCAGCCGTGATCGCCATGACCCGATGCTGTGCTCAAGGGTGGGCGAAGGAAAACATCCGCATCAATTGCATTTGTCCGGGACTCATCGAAACCGAAATGGCACATACGCTTTCTCCCGAGGCCCACAAGATCATCGTCGACAACACGCCCATGCGCCGGCTGGGGCAGCCACATGAAATTGCCAACCTGATCCGCTTTCTGGTGAGCGACGAATCCAGCTTCATGACGGGCCAAACGGTCGTCGCCAGCGGCGGTAGAGTGATGATTCCAGGATAGGGCAGCTTTCAGCGGCCAGCATTCAGCAACAACGTGTTCCAAGTCGGAACGCTGACTGCTCCACAAAAATAGGTGCCAGACTCCCAGGTGGAATCTGGCACCTTTTCGGATCGCAAGATGTCGAACTGTGAGGGTGTCAGTCCTTGTGATCCTGTTGAACGTCGGCAGAAGTCATTCTTGAGTATTACCGCAGAGCATGCCGGGGCGTCAGTTTGCGGCCCACGGCTTGGACTCGCGTATCTAAAAGTGGTAAAGAATGATTCTCGGCGTTGTTCACGAAATAACTCTTCGACAATTAGCTGCAGCAAGCATTGCAACCGCCACAGCAGCCTTTGTCCCGATTGAACCAGTTCAGCTTCGGCAGACGCAGCTTCGGCAGACGCCAGCCACGCTTCTTGCAGCAGGAGTCGCAACCGCCGCAGCAGTCCATCTTCGGTGCACAGCACTTGGGCGGAGCTGGCTTGCAGCAAACGCGAGGTGCACAGCACTTCGGAGCGCAAACGCGGGGCGCACAGCACTTGCGGGGAGCAGGCTTGCGGCAAACGCGGGG
>CAUZVF010000843.1:0-3605 GCA_963582955.1 Planctomycetota bacterium | reverse complement strand
TGACCGACGACCGGCTCCGACGAAGGCAAATCCTCCAAGGACATTTCCATGCACAGATTAACTGCCCCAACTAACCCTAACACCGCGCCCACTAAAACTGGGGAAGTTCAAGCCGACTCCGAGTCTTTTCTCGTTTTAATGGTCGGGTCGAATTCAGATTTGGTTGCGTCAAGTTGACCACACTCATTCATGTAGGGATTTCGCGAGACTCGCTTGCTGCTGGGGCTGCTGGTTTATTCTTAATCAGATTGAAAACAAAATGCCTTTCACTTTCAAAGCGTGAGGTCAACTCACGTGCGTTACACCAATTTCCAATAGAAATTCCCGGAATTGTTAAGACTTCAGTTGAGAGGCCTTGGAGAACCGAATCTTGACGGCATCGCCGTTGTCGCGATGGGGTTTGATTTCGCGTTCGTCTCCGAATGACTTGATCGGCTAAGCGTGACGTTTCCTGTTGGCACGAAGAGCGTCAAGCCAACTCCCTCACGACATTTTGTGTAGACGGTTGCAAACACCGGCGACGAATTCACGGCCCAGTGCGTCATTCCCGGTCAGGTGAGAGCGGATCACATCATCAGTGACAGGTAAGAATTGCTGATGCTGACAATTCCCGCATTTGATTCGTGGCTTCTCACTGATCCCCGACACCCACTCATTGGCACAAACGGGAGCGTACCCGGTTTTCCCAGTCGTCCGACTCTCGAACCGCCGCGGATAGACATCCTCCCGACCGCGAAACAAAGACCGAAACAATTCGATCTTCGCCAAAGGCGAGGCTAGCTGATCCACAGGAGCAATAGCGACGGGCACGCGATGTCTCCTTGCAATATCAATCCAAGAGTAATGATCTGCGAATTCTCATTCGGCCGCTTTCGCAGTCGGAGCGGCGATCATGTCCAGCGTTATGCCCCGGCGGTCGGCCGCGATGCCGTGGACCTTCGCTTTAGAGGCGGCCGGCGGACGTAGCGGATCGTAGATCGACGGGCGGATCGCGTTCAATTGCTTGCTGGCATCGTCGTCCGAAACGTAGTACGTCGCCTTCGCCAAATGCCGCATGTCCGAACCCGCTTTGGCGAGGATCGATTCCAGCGACCGGAAGATGTCGCGAACCTGCGTTTCGCCGTCGCCATCAGATGTCGCGTACAAACCGGAGACGTAGATTCTTCGATCTCCGTGAATGCGAGCGACGCGGCTGAACACGGGCGACGTCTTCATCCACGGCGGCGCGGTGAAGCTGACCGATTGCTCGGTTTTGGTGGCGGGGGCATGGGCAATCAGCTCGATTTCAATCGGCCTTGAGCCGCTGATCCATTCGACATGCGAAACAGGCGGGATTGTCGCCTCGGCAAAGAACCGCTTGATCTCGCGATCGACGATATCAACCTGACTCATCGGCTGCAGGAAGCACTTCAGGCCGACAATGTGCTGCCGGTCAAGCTGCATGTGGCGGAGTGTGCGTTGCAGTGAATCGAGCGTCGCCCGCGTTGCCTCGGCCAGCTCACCCGGTTGGGCTTGCCCGGAAACATACACGACGTCGCCGCGCGGCATGACGCACCAATCCGCTCTCGGCCCCTTACCGTCAACCGTGCCAAACGTCGGCAACTCGGCGTCGTTTTTCCGATCAACGGCGATGACGGCATCCAGCGCCACCTTCACCTCGGCGGCCGGTAGCGCGGTCGCCACATAGGAAACCGCCGGTAACGAGTCCCGATTGAACCAGCCGGAAAGTCTCTTGCGAACGAGATCGCGAGCTGCGGGATTTACAACATAGACGTTTAGCTTGACCACACGATCTCGCGACGACTTGCACTTCGAGATGACTTCGTCGAGTTGTCGGAGTACGCGATCGATCTGCTGGCCAGCAGTGGAACCGGCAGGTTTTCCATCCGCATCAGCGCCCGCGGGCAGAATCTGCGTCGTGTGGATCAGCAGGCAGTCTTCAACCAAAACGGCGGAAGCCAACCCGGCGGCGGCATCCACATCGATCCGTCGAAGCGACGACTGCGATTGCGCTGAAGTCGTCAGCAGACCAAGTAGCAGGAAAGCGGCGAACTGGAGTTTGATCATGAAAGTTCAGCTCCTTCAACTTTGAAGAATACATATAGACGACGTTTCGCGCCGAACGCATATGTTCTCGCATCAGCCGCTCGGCCCTCTCGGCGTGGCCTTGTTCGATTGCCTGTTTCGGAAGCGGGCCAGAGAATCCTCACCGCCGCCTCGTGCAGCTTTTCCCTTATTTTGTATGCACGGATCGTCTGCCCCTGGCCAGCAACATGATAAGCCGTAACGATCAGGCTGGCCACGGTATCGCGCAACCGATGGTTGATTGTTCTGAGCGCCGAAAAGGCGACCTGTGCCGAGAGTCCGATTATCCGTACAGACCAATCACGCTTTCCGTGCGCTGGTCGGTCGCGCGCGCTTTTTTTTCGCCAGGCATTGGTCGCATCGGAACCGTGTACACCGAGGGAGCTGCCGTACGTGCGGGAGGACGTTGAGCGGAGTCAGCTCACGGATTTCTATACTAACACATACTAGGGATCAAACATATCAACGAATTACAAATGATTGAAGGAGTTGCCTGAAATTCCTACAATTGCCGTCGTACACCTGCTTAAAAGGAGTTGACGTGTCGCTATCCAAAAATCGAATTCATCAAGGCGATTGCATTAACCTATTCAACAGGGCCGATGAAGGTTCAATCGATCTTATCTTTGCCGACCCTCCGTTCAACATCGGCTACGAATACGATGTCTATGACGATGCCAAACAGGGTGAGGACTACCTGCGTTGGTGTCGGCAGTGGATCAGAGGTGTACATCGTGCGCTCAAACCCAATGGCACATTCTGGCTTGCAATTGGTGATGAGTACGCCGCCGAATTGAAAATTGAAGCTCAAAACGCTGGCTTTTCTTGTCGCAGTTGGGTGATCTGGTATTACACGTTCGGCGTTAATTGCGTGAACGGTTTCAGTCGATCGCACACACACTTGTTTCATTTCGTAAAAGACCCGAAAGATTTCACCTTCAACCGGACCAATCCACAAATCAGAGTCAAGTCCGCAAGACAATTAGTCTACGCAGACAATCGAGCAAACCCGAATGGAAGGCTCCCAGACAATACTTGGATCATTCGACCGCAGGATGCGCCGCTGAGCTTTAGCCCGATTCACGATACGTGGTATTTCGCGCGAGTCGCGGGAACCTTCAAAGAGCGTGAGGGATTCCACGGTTGTCAAATGCCGGAGCAGTTGCTCGCAAGAATCATCAGGACCTCAAGTCGTCCGCAGGATCTTGTGTTAGATCCGTTTGGAGGTAGCGGAACAACGATGTGCGTTGCCAAGAAACTGGGGCGGCAGTGGATGGGATTCGAGCTTTCCACGGATTATGCCAGGTACATCAACGAAAGACTGAACAAGACAGGGGTTGGTGACCCAATTGACGGCCCCGAAGACCCGATTCAGAGTGCACCCAGCACGGCGAAAGGAAAGCGACGCAAGAAACCCTTCGACCAAGATACAGAGAAGGCAGTTATCGAAGCTTACGAGAAAGCTGGGCGGGGCTATCCGGCCGACCACATTCTGTGCGACAAAGACCTCAACGAAGAAT
>CAUZVF010000842.1:0-3608 GCA_963582955.1 Planctomycetota bacterium | reverse complement strand
GGAATCGTTCATGTCGGGGTTCGAGACCGAAACGAGGCACAGCGGCACACTCGCGGTCGGGTCGAACGGCATGACCATCGGCGGGATGGTTCCCGGCGGGAGATAGAACATGTCGCTCATCGCGTACATACTCACCTGCGCCAGCGCTTCAGAACTGGAAACTTCCGGATGGAAGAAGTCCTTGACGATGCAAACGCCCTGCATCGCCTTGGCTTCCTGATGTTCGATTCCCGAGGACTGCCCCGTCCACCGTTGCAGGCGGCTCATGATGTCCCCTTCCATCACCTCGGGCGGCATGCCGGGATAGAAAGTGACGATCTGGACGGCCGACGTCTTATACGTCGGCAGCAGGTCGGCCGGGATTCGTGCCATGCTGATCGCGCCGATGACGGCAACCATCAACACCAGAACCAAGACCAGATAGGGATTCTTGAGGGCGAGACGAATCATCGGTGCGGTCCAGGAATCGTTGACAAGAGATTGGCGCAAGCACGCCCGACATCGTCGCTATTCGAAACGCGCGACGAGTGAAGGGGGGGAGTGTCCACGATTTGGCGAATTACCACAATCCGCGTTTGAGGTGGATGGTCAAAGTGGGGTTTTCGATCACCCATTGTGGAGGCATCGACCGGGAAACCGATGTACGCAGCCACAATGGCAGGGAATGCCCCGGCGGTAAGCCATCACCATGGATAAACGAGGTAAATTGGTGATGATTCGGTCGTTGGGGCAACTGCTGCTTTGCAATTCGCGTGCTAACGACCTCGAATGGGCTGCATCCGTCGCCTGCACCGTCAGCGGATGTTGGGCGCGGGAAGCACACTCCGGTCCGCCATCCCCTCCCCCGCGCTCTCCCATGTGGAGAGCGGGTTATTTAATCGGCTTTACGGCGTGATGAACAACGAGGGAGCCGGGCGAGCGTTCGCTTCGCGTTCGACCTTCGGTTCCGCTGCGGGGGCCGGCAGCAGTTTCGGTTGCACGGCGGCGGGGGCGGGTGACGGCACGACGCCGGGAGCCGGTGGTGGATCGCTCGGCTCGGAAGGCACGACAGGGATGGCCTGTTCAATCAGGCCGTTTGGCGATGGTGCGGATACCCATCCCGAAGACTCCGTTTCATACGCACAAACCGGCTCAGATTCACAGCAACTTTGCTGGGCACACGCACAGCCAGACAGACAAACAGCGGCCAGCAAACCGGCAGAAACAACCATGGATCGAAAAGTCACGGGGCATCCCTTTCCCAAATTTCGGCCGGTCCAGCCGGCATCGTACAAATAACTGTTACGAGCATCGCAGTCGGTACAATGAAAAGAATCGGGTCTACTCGGATGGATCGTGGAGCGCATTCCCTACATTCGGAAGAATGCCCAGTGTGGGAGGCATGGTTGTGAGGGTTACGAAGGCTGAGCGGGATTCGTGGTTTTGAAACCGGACGGGCGTCAGCAGTATCACCGTTCGTAAAAAAACCCGCTGGCCACTCCAGCGGGTTCGTTGATTGTTGGAAATGCGACTCTTTCTTCCGCCTATTTCTTTTCGACAATCCAGATATTGCGATACTGCAGCGGATTGCCGTGGCCTTGCAGTTTGATGGGGCCGGGCGTGCCTTCCGGCGCGTTGCGCGAGCCGCCCGTCTTGCCGCTGATTTCCAATTTGTCGTGCACGACGCCGCCGTTGAGTCGCAAGGTGATGACTGCGTTCTTAATCTTCTTTCCGTTTTCGTCGGCAATCGCGTTGGTAAACTCGACGTCGTAAGTTTGCCACGTCAACGGAGGCAGGCACATATTGACCAGCGTCTTGGCCTTGCTGTAGATGCCTCCGCATTCGTTATTCTTGCCGTCCAGTCCGAAGGAATCGAGTACCTGCACTTCGTAATGATCGACCTGATAAAACCCGCTGTTGCCTCGTCCCTGGCCACGTGCATCGGGACGGTAGGGCAACATGAACTCGAGGTGCATCGTGTAGTTATTGAATTTCCGTTTGGTCAGAATATCACGGCCATCGGTGTTGAGAATGGCGTTGTCGGCGTCCAGCCGCCCGCCGGTCCATTCGGCCGTATCCGATCCGCTAAACAAAACAACGGCGTCCCTGGGCGGCTCTTTGCCGAGCGTCGGACTTCTGCGAACCGTCTTCACCAACTTGAAGGCTTTGCCGTCATCGGTAGTCCCCGTCAACGTAATGCCCGAAGCGACGACGGTATACGCTTTCTGGCCGACCGGTGGAAACTGACTGGTTGCAGAGAACTCGGCGGCTGTTTTGGCCAGATAACGTTTCTTTCCTTGGGCCGGTTTGAACGCGGCTTGACCGTTTTCAAGCCGGCCATCCAACAGGATTTTGTTCTTTCCATCCCAGCCGGCTCCGGGCAGTCCTCCGGGAAAGATTACCGCCTGAAACGCCCCGTTGCCCAGCGCGATCACCTGGCTACCGAGCTTGCCGCCACCAAGGATTTTTCCAACGTATTCGCCCTGCACTTTGAAGTCGTCGGGCAACGACTCGTCGTTCGGGTCGGTCCAGGTGCCGTTTGCCTTCTGAGCGAACGCGGTGACCGACGTCAACGACATTCCCGCAACAACCAAACAGGCCAGTGTTGCTGTCACAGCAATTCTCTTGGTGGCAGTTCTCATCTGTTGGACCTTGTTCTTAAAATGTTATGCGCAGGCGTTTTTAGGTGGGATGCAGACCGCAGGCAACACCGTGAGCGTCGATTGGCCTCGGCTGGCATTGTCACACGTGGTCGCCCAGACGTTCATTTTTCAACAACGGGGGTAGGTGCAGCCACGGGGGTCTTCTCGATCTCTACGTCGGTCGCCGACGGCTTGGTGGCGTCTGGTTTCGATTCGTCGGCTGACGCGGGTGCTGCTGGTGAACCGTCTTTGGATTTTACTTCGTCTTCAATTGCGGTCGTATCGACCTCCTCAAGTTTTTGCAATGAACGCAGATTGTCTCCCATATCGAGCCGCCAGTAAAACCCGTCACGTTTGAGCAGAATGTGGTCAGCCAGGATGTCGTACACGACGGCGCTAAACTCTTCCACTTCCAGTTTCGACTCCTTACGAATCACCAGACGTTTCTCGGCCGACTTGCCGTACAACCACGCCTGCGGTTCATCATCGATGACAATCGAGCCGCGGAGTCTGGTTTCGGCAACGCGATCAGGTTTATCGGCGGGCCGCGTTGTCGGTGGCCGTGTGGGTCGATCACGTCTGGGCGCCGGTTTCGGTTTCACGAAGGGGCTGTTTTCGATGAGCTTTTTGAAGTCATCCAGTTCCCACGAGGCGTAATCGGGATGAATGCGTGCCAATTCGACGACGTCGCCCGCTTTGTGCCGAGTTGCCCGCGTCGCATCGTGGCCTCCGCTGACCGTCCATTGCGTTTCTTTCACTTCGGATTTCTCATTCGCTTTGGATTTCTCTTTCGCTTCGGTTGTTTCTTTTTCATCGGATGTTTCATTCAAGTCGGTCACCGTCAGGTATTCACCGCCGATGCGAATTCGGTAGCCCGATTTCTCCGGAAAGCCGACGGCATTTTCAATGTCGATCGTTTTCTCGGATTTCGATGATGAACTGAAATCCTGCTTGAGTTTTGTCTGTGGAAAGAGTGTGGATCGCTTC
>CAUZVF010000841.1:0-3619 GCA_963582955.1 Planctomycetota bacterium | reverse complement strand
CTCATGGGCAGAAGGATACGCCATGAGCAAGGTTACGACAGTTTGTGATTCGATGCCAGTTGCTTCGATGCCGGTTGATCGGTGCCTCGAAGAACCCACGGACCCGGAGGTGCTGCGGTTCCGGGAGAACTTTGACGCCCGCAGTCCTCTCGATGAACTCGTCCGCGAAGGGGCCAGACGGATGTTGCAGGAGGCCATTGAGGCCGAGGTCGATGAGTTTCTCACCCGGCATGACGTCCGCCGGGATGAGGCCGGGCGGCGTCAGGTGGTCCGCAACGGGTCTCTGCCAGGGCGCGAGATTCTCACCGGGGCCGGGAAGATTGCCGTCCGTCAGCCACGGGTTCGTGACACGTCTCCGAACAGAGCCCAACGAGTGACGTTCTCACCGTCGGTGCTGCCGCCGTATCTCAAACGGACCATGGCCATCGAGGAACTCATCCCCTGGCTGTATCTGAAGGGCGTCTCGACGGGTGATTTCTCGGAGGCTCTGCAGGCACTCGTCGGCGAGAAGGCGAAGGGACTGAGTGGCAACGTTGTGGTGCGGCTCAAGGAACAGTGGTCGCAGGACTACGAGGCATGGTCTCGTCGCGATCTCTCGAAAGAGGAGTACGTTTACGTCTGGGCTGACGGCATTCACGTCAACGTGCGGCTCGAAGATGACGCGAACAAGAAACAGTGCATCCTCGTGTTGATGGGAGCCACCGCCGACGGTCGCAAGGAACTGATCGCCATCCAGGACGGCTACCGCGAAAGCGAACAGAGTTGGAAGGAACTGCTGCTCGCTGCGAAGCAACGCGGCTTCACGGTGGCTCCGAAGGTGGCGGTCGGCGACGGCGGCCTCGGTTTCTGGGCAGCCTTGCGGAAGGTTTTCCCGGAGACCGCCGAACAACGCTGCTGGTTCCACAAGTCGGGCAACGTGCTCAGCAAGATGCCCGAAAGCGTTCAGCCGCGAGCCAAATCCGACCTGCATGAAATCCGACCTGCATGAAATCTGGCAAGCGGAAACTCGCCAAGCGGCCGAGAAGGCCCTCGACCACTTCCTGGGGAAGTACGAAGCGAAGTATTTCGGAGCGTGGGAATGTCTGCGGAAGGACCGTGACGTGCTGCTGACGTTCTACGACTTCCCGGCCAAGCACTGAGTTCACCTGCGAACGACGAATCCCATCGAGTCGACGTTCTCGACAATCCGCCTGCGGCATCGCCGCACGAAGGGGTGAAAAGAGGGTGGGAAAGGTCGTAAGAAGGGCGGTCGAAGGGTTGCATCAGCGGCGGCAGGGGATCAAAATGCCGATCAGTAACAACATTCGAGGTTGATCGCATGCAAACTTTGCAACAGTTGTTGACAAACAACAAGAACTGGGCTCGCGGCGTTAAGACCGCTGATCCTGAGTTTTTCAGCAAGCTGCAGGCCATCCAAAAACCGGACTATCTGTGGATTGGATGCGCGGACAGTCGAGTGCCCTCAAATCAGATTACCGGTTTGGCCCCAGGCGAGGTGTTCGTCCACCGCAACATTGCCAATATTGTCGTGCACAGTGATTTCAATTGTCTTTCGGTTCTTGAATACGCGGTCGCCATCCTGGGGGTGAAACACATCATTGTTTGTGGTCACTATGGTTGTGGCGGAGTGAAAGCCGCGATGCAGGACCACAAGCTGGGTCTGATCGACAACTGGTTGCGTCATATCCGTGACGTGCGGCAAAAGTATGAAGATGTGCTCGCGGGTGTCGATGATAAAGAGAAGGAGTTGGATCTTCTCTGCGAATTCAATGTGATAGAGCAGGTCTACAATGTCTGCCGCACAACGATTGTCCAGGATGCCTGGGAAAATGGGGAGGAGTTGGCCGTCCATGGCTGGATTTACAGTTTAGCCGATGGGCTTTTGAAGGATTTGAAAACGTGCCTCACGGAGCCGGACCAAATGTCATCGATCTATCGCCTCGCTGGATCGTCATCCAGGAAGGGTGTCGATCCCACAAAAGACGAGGCTGCGCTTTAGGCGAATCAACGCGCGTGACAGGTTTGGCCATTCATTTGTTGATCGGCCTCTCGATTCTGCTTTTGCCACTGTTCAAGATGGTCCCGATGACGGTCTTGTAGGGGCTGTTTCTGTCCAGGGATGTGGTTTCCATGATGGGGAACCAGTTCTTCGAACGTTTGAGCCTATGTCCTCATTACGGTTGCTCGCTTACGCCCCCACCGTAGCCGTGTCTCTCAGGGCAGCGTAATCGCCGAGAGTTTCCGCTCCCGACGCACACACATGGAGAACTTCGATGGATTTGTGGACGGCACTTCTCGACGTCTTGATCTTGCTGCTGACCGCAATGCTATTGGGTGGACTTTGTGAGCGGTTGAAGCAGAGTGCGATACTTGGCTACTTGCTCGCTGGCACGCTGGTCGGGCCAAACGCGCTCGACTTGATGCCAAACCACGAAGCCGTGGCGACCATCGCGGAATTGGGCGTGGCGTTGCTGTTGTTCACAATCGCGCTGGAATTCTCTTGGAGCAGGCTGAGACGCATTGGGGCGATTGCCCTCGGTGGGGGAACCCTTCAGGTACTGCTGACAGGTACCATCTCGGCGAGTGCCTGCATGATGCTTGGGCTGGGGGCAGCCGCGTCCGTGGCGATTGGCACCATGATCGCATTGAGCAGCACGGCCTGCGTGTTGCGTTTGCTGGTGAGCCGCGCGGAAATCGACAGCGTCTACGGGCGTAACGCACTAGGGATTCTGCTCCTGCAGGACATCGCGCTCGTTCCGCTCGTGCTGCTTGTGACGGTGTTGGGCAGCGGAGGCTCGGCTGTTGAGATCGGCTGGGAAATCGGTCGGACCGTCGCAGTCGCAGCCGCCTTGGTCGGTGTGCTTTACCTGCTGCTGAACTACTTTGTGCCGGTGTTGCTCGGCGCGAAAGAAGCGGCGCGGAATCGGGAGTTGCCGATCCTGCTGGCGATTGTCACGGCCGTGGGAGCTGCATGGGCATCGCACAAGCTGGGTCTTTCGCCGGCACTCGGAGCGTTCATTGCCGGCATCCTGTTGTCCGAGTCCCCCTTCGCGACCCAAATTCGCGCGGACATTTCCTCGTTGCGAACGCTGTTCGTGACACTCTTTTTTAGCTCGATTGGCATGCTCGGCAATCCGGCTTGGGCACTGGAGCACTGGGCACTGATAACGGCCGTGGTGAGCGCAATCGTATTGGGAAAGGCGGTCGTGCTGTGCGGCGTGGCCTGGCTGTTCCGTTCCTCGCCGGGGCATGCGCTGGCGACGGGAATCTGTTTAGCTCAAGTGGGAGAGTTTTCATTTGTGCTGGCCGAGGTGGCGAGACGCGAGCGGGTGATCGACAGCGACTTGTTCGAGTTGGTCGTCACGGCAACGATTGGAACGCTGTTCCTGACACCCTACTTGGTGGCTGTGGCACCGAAGATTGCAACGGTCCTGGGCCGCCTTTTGGCGCGCGGAACGCAAACACGCCACAGATTGGACGAAGCGTTGCCGCAATCCGCGAAAATGAGCGACCATGTCGTAATTGTGGGTTTCGGTCCTGCCGGCCAGCGTGTCGCCGAAACGCTGATGCGGCGACATAAGTCCCTGATCGTGGTGGTTGAACTGAACACGAAGTCTGC
>CAUZVF010000840.1:0-3619 GCA_963582955.1 Planctomycetota bacterium | reverse complement strand
CTCCGTGAATCTCTGACACCGGGAAGTCCAACTTACGATGTCATCGTCGATAACGGATTCGCCGACGAGTTGTTCGGACGGGCGGCGTTCGAGATTCTCCCACACATAGCGCCGGGACTTGTGGGTTTGCTGTTGGCTTCGCTGTTGGCGGCTATCATGAGTAGCAGCGACGCACAGATGGTGGTTTCCAGCGGCCTGTTCACCGAAAATATTTACAAGCGGTTCTTTGTCCGCAACAAGTCGGAACGTCATTATCTTTGGACGGGGCGATTATCCGGCTTGATCATCGTCCTGCTGGCTTTGGCTTTACAGGCCACGTTCACCGACGTTATTGACGCGCTGAAGGTCGTGTTGAAAACACCCGCGTTGTTGGGAATCAGCTTGTGGTTTGGGATCGTCTGGCGCGGCTGGACACCCCTGGCGGTGTGGGCTTCTTTCATTGCGGCTGCCGTAGCTTGGTGGGGTGTGGGGTGGTTTGCACTCGATATTGCCAACGTTGACTCGCTGCGGTTCATGATGAACGCCGATCTCACCAAGGTCACAGACAAATGGCTAATGGCCTCGTTCATGACTGTCGGTATCGTGACGGGAATTCTCGTCAGTTTTGTAACACCCAGAACCAATAAAGACAAATTGGACCACTTCTTCCGCTTGCTGCACACGCCGGTCAAGCCCGACGAGGTATTGGAAGGCCCCTGCACGTTGCCGAGCGACCCGCTGCCCCAAGGCGAAAAGATGTTTAATTTCGAGGATATTGAGATCGCGAAACCGACGTTGGTCGGGTTGGGCGGTTTTGCTGTCGCGTGGATCCTGGTCGGTGGAATCATTTGGCTGACGTATTGGCTGGCTCAGAATCTGTGACGGACTTGCATTGTTGAATGAGAAAACTGCCACGTCGAATTTGAGACGGCGGGCTGCCCGAGCTTCAAGGAAGACTACAGTGTCACACAATGTCAAATCCGTCGAGACTTTCTGGGTCGATCTTCCGTTGCGTCCGGTTCCCGCGCGCAACATGGTCCGCGAGATCCCGCATTGGACGCTGTTTGAAATCTGCAAGGTCACGCTCGATTCGGGCGCCGTCGGGTTTGGCGAGACGATGGTGTATTACACCTGGGGAGCCGAAACGGTTTCGAAAGCGGCGATCGCAAAGGTCACCGGCAAACATCCGGCCGAGAATATGTGGGATGACGAATTGGGGGCGGGTCTGCAAATCGCCTTGATGGATGCCGCGGCGAAGGCGGCGGATGCTCCGTTGCACCAACTGTTGGGGCAACAAGTCCGGGACCGCTGCCACATTTCTTGGTGGGACATCGATCTTCCCGCGGACGACTGGATCAGCGAATGCCAATTGGCGGCGTCAAGCGGCTACACAAGCTTCAAGACCAAAGGCCGCCCGTGGTGGGATTTGATCGAGCAAACTCGGCAACTGTGCGAGACATTGCCGAAACACTTTGAAGTCGACATGGATTTCAACGGCTTCGGTATCGACACGGCACATTGCACGCGGCTGTTGAAGGAAATGGAACAGTTCCACCATGTCGTCATGTTTGAAAGCCCCATCCCGCACCACGATGTCGCGGGTTATCGGCATTTGCGAAATCACACGGAAATCCCCATTTCGATGCACACACCGAGCCATGTGGGCGAACCTTCGTTGGAAACCGCAATCCGTGAAGAAATGGTCGACGGTTTCGTCGTAACTGGCGGAGCATCGAAAGTACAACGCGACGCGCAAGTATGTCAGGCGTTCAACAAAGCGTTCTTCTTGCAAATCGTCGGAACAAAAATCGCGGCTGCGTTCGCTCTGCAATTCGGAGCTGTCCTCGAAAACGCACGCTGGCCGTCAGTGAATTGTCACCAGTTGTTCGAACGAGATTGCGTGAAGAACGATCTTCCCGTTTCGAACGGTTTGGCGACTGTCCCCGATGGCCCAGGCCTCGGAATCGAACTCGACGAAGAGGCGATCGAGTTATACCGCTGCGATCCGAAAGACAAGCCGTATCCGCATCCCGATCTGCTGATCGCCCTGCGCTGGCCGTCGGGAACGACAACGTATTATGCTCATTGCTCACAATACTGGGACGACTGGCATCGCGGACGGCTGCCATTCTTCCCACGCGGCGTGAATTTGGAACACATCGCGAACGACGGCTCCGCCGAGTGGAAAGATTTGCGCACGCGGGTGTTACAGGGCGCGGTGCATAGCGAACAACCGCCGTTTTGAAGATTAGCAACTCGACACTTAGAGTCTTTCAATGCGTCATCCGCGCGATTTGCGACGTCCGATTCTGTCCGGCTCGAATCCCAAAACGAGGAACATCCCGCAAGCTGCTTCGCTGCAACG
Source organism: Planctomycetota bacterium (assembly GCA_963582955.1). Classification (GTDB taxonomy): domain Bacteria; phylum Planctomycetota; class Planctomycetia; order Planctomycetales; family Planctomycetaceae; genus CAUZVF01. Next base: position 1,275 of record CAUZVF010000840.1, on the reverse strand, counting down.
GGGTCCGCATTGGGAGCTTGGCAACGCAGAGAGGCTGCCATATCGCCATTCCATGAGTGGTCAGGCAATAGCGGAAGATTCCTGTTGCGGCATGTCGTACGTTGTCCCGCGCCAATCCACTTTGTGTGTGCGGCACATACGGATCGCCTTCAGCAGGACATAGATCATCAACAGTACACCGCAAATTCGGAACACCTGATACCACGCCGGTCGCGTGCCAACTCCCCGATAGATCCGATAATAAAGTGTGAATTGGCCGGTCTCGTGGATGACGGCCATCCAAAACATCGACTCAACAAACCGGTTTTGCACACCCGACATCCACAGCCCGCCATAAAGCAACAAGTTGACGTAGCTGAGTACACTGAACGTCACAGTCGCCAGAATTAATAACCAAAGTGGCCGGGCCTTGGCTTTTGTGGTCGAGTAGAAGATGCGACTCCATCCCCGCACGATCTCAGCGACCGATCCGTACATTCGGACGATTGAAATCTCCGGCCCACGCACGACTCGCAACCGCAGATTTTCGCGCCGAGCCAACTGGCCAATTGCCACGTCTTCGCAAAACTCTGACTTGACGCGGCGATGGCCGCCGATTTGCCGATAGGCATCCTTGCGAAATAGGACAAACTGGCCGTTAGTAAATCCGCCGCCGATATCGTTCGGGTTGTTTGCTCGCGACAATGGCCGGATTAAGCAAAACAGAGTCCCCGCGAATGGTTGGACGACTCCTTCCCAAAACGATTGTGTCTCAAGCGATGGGATCAGCGAATACACGTCAGAATTGTTCGACATCGCATCGGACATCACAACGCTTAAGCACGATGGATATTGCTCGGTATCGGCATCGACACACAGATACCATTCACCTCGCGCATGTTGCTGGCACACGTGGAGTGCGTGAGATTTACCAACCCATCCCTCCGGCAATTCGTCAACCTGAACCAATTGGATCCGCTCGTCCTCGGCCGCGATGCGTTCCACGATCCGTGCAGTCGCGTCATCACTTCGGTCATCAACGACCAGGATTTCGAAATTGGGATAGTCCTGAGCCTGTAGGGATTCCAGGCAGCGTTCGATCGTCGATTCTTCGTTATTGACCGGCACCATGATCGAAACCAATGGCGCATCGTTACCCAGGAGCTTTGGAGAATCACTCGACACCATCGGCGTGTGCACCATCTCGGTGGTGAACATAATATGGCGAAGGTAAACAACAATAATCACTAGACCGTACGTGATTACAATCGCTGACTGCCAGGTTTCGAGATTTTC
>CAUZVF010000839.1:0-3626 GCA_963582955.1 Planctomycetota bacterium | reverse complement strand
GCTCGTGGAAACAAAGGACGAGCGAGGGTCGTTTCTTTTCGAACCGATTGGTACGCCCCGACATCGACTCCTCTATTTGTTGATCGCTCGGAGAAAATTCCCCAAATTCCGTGACGCGATTGAAGCGGGCCTTTCCGATGATGCTCCAACCGTCCGTCGAGCGGCTGTCCAATGGGCGGCCGAAGAACGGTTCCAGGAACTTCGACCGCAGATTGAAGCAGTCTTGGATTCGCAACCAATGACAACGGATTTTCTGTTGGCGGCGATTGCTACGCTCGAAATGTTGGACGGCACGACTCCCGCCGATATCGACAAGACGCCGGCTTCGAAGTACGTGCTGCCAATTGTCCGTGATTCCAAGCGGACGGCGTCGGTGCGAGCACAAGCATTGCGGCTTGTTGAGCCCAACGAGCCGGGGCTTGACGGAAAACTGATGCGTGAACTCGTTGCAAGCAGCGATCCAGCGTTGAGGTTGGAAGCTGTGCGCACATTGCAAATGTCGCCGATTCCTGAAGCTGGTCAGTTGCTGGCTTCGGTTGCCAATGACAACACACTCGGCACCAATCTGCGATCCGAAGCCATCGTCGGGATGGCCCGAGTTGCAGCGGGTACCGAATCCGACATGGCGGTTCGAAAGAACTTGGTGAAATTACTAGAAGCGGGCGATGCCGTGGTCCGAACCGAGGCGATTCGAGCGTTACGCGCAGCAGCGGCGGTTGATGCCGATGCTCGGAATGCGCTGATGACGCAAGCCAACAATTTGCAATTCATCTCGCTGGTGAGTCCGCCGGTTCGGGAATGGGCGGCACAGTTGGGACTTGCACTGAAACAGCTAGATCACCCGAAACTTGAATGGGTGAATCTCTATCGCTGGGACCGACCGAAATCGTTCGACGGTTGGATGAGTCTCCTCGGTAGCCCGAAAGCCAAGACCAAGCCCGATCACGCGGCGGGGCGGCGTGCTTTCTTTCACGTTCACGGAGCCGGCTGCTACAAGTGCCATACGATCAACGGACGTGGCGGACGCATCGGTCCCGATTTGTCAAACGTGGGCCGGATGTTGAATCGCAAGCGACTGGTTGAATCGATTCTCGAACCGAGCAAGGAAATCGCGCCGCAATTCACGGCTTGGACATTCGTTTCCGAAGACGGCAAAGTCCATACCGGCATGATCGTCGAAGAGAACAAGGGCGATCTGCTGATCGGGGATTCCAAGGGCACAATTACCGAACTGAAAACGATCGACATCATCGACCGCGTTCCGCAAAAAAAGTCGCTGATGCCCGACAAGCTAATCGACCGCATGACGGTCGGCGAGTTCCGTAACCTGCTGGCGTTCCTTGAAACGCTGAAGTGATCGGTTCAATCGATGTTATCAGAATCATCCGAACCCCGTCGCACTTTGACAACGCCGAAGAGGACTGCGCGTTGTTGATCTTCGGTCTATGGTTTTAAGTGGCTATCGCACGGAGTGCTTTGCGTGCCAGAGATTGATTTTCGCTTGATTGGTTTTAACGGCCAACACGGCTGAGTCCCAAGCGAACGATATTCTTGCCACTTCATATTCTTGCCTCGTGAGTAAATTGGGCAAGAATATGGATTGGCAAGAATATTTTCGCACCGAAAGAACGGGCTTCATCAACATGTTCGGGTTCTTCCTCAAAAAGAAACAAGACAACGTACGCCGCGTCTTTTCCGGCCGTATGAACCGCCGGTCGTTGCAACAGTTTCGGTTTGGTGACCGCCGTGATGCTCGCGGCACGCTGTGTGAAGTCGTGTTTGTCATTCCGTACGACGATGACGAAGAAGCTCCGCAATTCGACCGTGCCTTCCCGGCCGTCAGCAAAGACATTTGCTTCGAGGGGCTGTCGTTCATTCACAACAGACCTGTCGAACAGAATCGAATTCTGATCGGGCTCGAGGGAGACGAGTTACCGCTGTTCATTGCATGCACGCTGCAGCATTCGACGCCGCTCGGTTTTGGTTTCTTTCAAATTGGATTGCATCCGCATGAAGTTGTCCAAGTGAGCGCCGATTCGCTCCAAGCCTTGGATGCGGCTCTGAAAGAGAACTCCGAGCAAGTCAAGAATTGCGAACCGTCGCTGGTGCAATAGCTGTCAGCGATCGGCAATCAGGTATCCGCCAAACATCGTTTTTCGATTAACCGCGAGCCAGCGGCCAGCGCGCCGCTCGCACGCGAGAACTAACGCGCTCGCCGCTGGCTCGCGGTTAAACGATGCGGCTGACCCAGTCAACGATTCGCCAGTCCATCCAACGGCGGTCGGGATCGATTCCACGACGGCCGACGTAACCGAGATGGCCTCCTGATTCGGCGATTTGCAGTCGCGTTGTCGATGATGTCCGCACGCCTTCGAAGACCGCGACGGGGATCAACGGGTCATCCTGCGCTGCCAAAATCAATGTTGGAATCCGAATGTCGGCCAGCCAGACGGCCGAACTGCATCGTGCATAATAGTCCTCCGCCGATTCAAATCCGGAAACGAGTGCGGTGTATTGATCGTCGAACGCAAGTAAGCCTCTTGGTCGGTCAAGGTACCTTCCAACTGGCGCGTCGGGGAATTCCTGTTGTCGCTGTCTGACTTGTTGATGCAGCAGTTTGACAAAGTGCCGGTCATACGCACGGCATGCCCAACGTTCGAGCGAACGGACACATCGTGACAGATCAATCGGTGGATTGACGGCAACGACTGCTTTTAGAGTTTCCGGGACGAGTGCTGGATCCTCCCCAACTGTTTTCAGAACAATGTTGCCGCTCAGCGAAAACCCAATCAGCGACAGCGGTGCCGACGGACACATTTCCGAAATCCTGTTGAGTGCCGCCAACGCATCGTCGGATCGGCCGGCGTGATAGGGAAATCTCGCCAATCCCGCGCCAGCGCCGCAGCCGCGGTGGTCCATGCGGAAAGTTCTCACACCGGTGTCATTCAGTTTCGCGGCGGCACGGATCATGTAGGGACTTTGATGGCAGCCAGCCAAACCATGCAGCAGCAACGCCGCTCCGTCCGCTTCTTTCCATCCCGGCGGACGGTCGTCGTGCAGGAAGATCGTGTCTCCGTCATCCAGGACGATCGAGTGCGCGACCGCGCGATAGGCTCGCAGCTTTCCCGGCAGGTACACTCCGGCCAATGTTTGCAGGTGGCCGCCGCGAAGCAGCGCATGCGGTCGAAACGGCGGAATGAGGAAGCCGTCATCCATTTACGGCACCACATGCACCAGCATCATGTCATGGCCTTCGGCCGACCAATTGCTGCTCGCGACCAACACGACTCGGCTTCCCGACGACAGGATTTTCTCTTTGCGTCCCCAATGGACGACGAATTTCAGCAGCCCGTCGGGAGATTCGTTCACAGCCGATGTTTGTACCGAGGTGACTCCCCAATACAACGTCATGCGACGGGCCGTGTCGGAGCGATCGCTGAGTGCCACGATTGGCACGCGGCTGCGTTGATCCGACACCGACATCGCCGTGCGTCCGCTGTGAGTGGCCACAACGATCAGATCAGCATGCAGGTGCTCGGCCGCCGCGCCGGCTCCCAACGTTACCGATTCGGTGACGAGCAACGCGTGCGTCCGCGGACGGCTCTCGCTGGGAGTCGCATCACGGG